>JASBZN010000062.1 GCA_029983435.1 Urinicoccus sp.
ATAGAGTAGGGCAGACCCATGACCGGCCGATAGGACAAAACGATCTCGGTTGGGCCATTTAGGATCTTTCGGCGTTACATTTAAAAATTCCGACCAACATGTATAGGCAAAGGGAGCTGCCCCCAAAGGAAGTCCTGGATGGCCAGAATTTGCCTTTTCAATTGCATCGACACTTAACATGCGCACTGTATCAATTACTTTTTGATTCATTTTTATTTAAATCCTCCCTAACAATTTTCACTTCATTTGACTTAAAAATTACCCGCATTAAAAACTTTGGAATAGCCAATTGCCTTTTCCAACGACTGGGATTGGTTATCAAGCGATAAAACCACTCTAAATGAAAACGAATAAAAAAGTCTGGTGCCCGTTTTTGTTCTTTGGCTAAGATATTTAGGACTCCGCCATTTCCAATCCATACTCCTTGTTTTAAAACCTCCATTGCCTTATGGATAAAAACTTCTTGGATGGGAAAACCCAGACCTACAAAAATAATATCTGGTTGAAGCTTACGAATTTCTTCGATTAAGGCCTTTTCATCAGAGGTTAAGTCTTCTCCTAGCTTGCTTTTTTCAAAGTAACCATGATGGGTTCCTACGAGCTTGAGACCAGGATAGTCCTTTTGAACTTCTTCTCCTGCTTGCTTGGCGATTGGCTCTTTTCCCCCTAAAAAGTATACCCTATATCCTTGGTCCTGTGCAAACTTTAAAAGGTCCAAACTGACGTCGTACCCTGTTACCCTTTCCTCCAAGGGAATCTTATTTAATTTTGCTCCAATAACCAAGCCGATTCCGTCGGCAATTCGGACATCTCCAGAGTTTAACAGTTCCCTTATCCAAACCTCCTTGGCTGCCTCCATGACAATCTCGGTATTGGGGGTGTAAATTTTTGTTGGGCGCCCTTCCCTTAGGGCCTGGTCTAAATATTTCTGAACCTGGCCTCGGCTGCAGGCTTGAACCCTCGTTCCAAAAAAGGAAACTTCCATCTTATTCCTCCAATAAGTCTTCTAGTACTTTTTGATTTTCGTCGGTTCTTTCTTCTAAAATCTTACGCTTTTCTCTTAAAAATTCTCGAGCCTGGTCCTTATCATAAATAGCTTCCACCTTTTCCACCAGGTCTTGGACCTGAAAATTCTCTGTGGTAAAGTAGGTCTCCATCTCTAAATCCTTCACTAAGCCCTCTACCTTGGGGTCATAACTAATGGGAACCATAGGAACTGCCCTGGAAACTCCATAAATCAACCCGTGGAGCCGCATGGGAATAAAGGCACTTAAAATATCTACGCAAGCCAACATTTCATCCACAGCAATTTTTTCATCCACTAGGGTCACCTGGTTTAAGTCCTCTAGCCCTGCCATTAATTCCTTGAAATATTGGGCATCTTGGGGATAGAAGAGAGGGAGTAAAAGGAGCTGATGTCCTCGATCAACAAGTTCTTTTAATAAACTTTGAAATTTTTCCTTTAAATCTTCTGGTTCCGACCAATCTCTCAGGGCCAAACCAATGTATTTTTTTCTAGGATCAATCCCTAAATGGAAAAATAGATTCTCTCTAGCTGGACCCTCTAAGGGTTTTAACCGATAGACAGGATCCGCTGTGATTTGAAGCTTAGGCTTTGTAACCCCAATATTCTTTACAAAATCATAGGACATTTGATCCCTTAAGGTAATGACATCCACCTTATTTAAAATCCTAGCCGTCACCCATCGGTTAAAAGAACTTTTAATGGGCCCAATGCCATTGGCCAAAAGATAGACCTTTTTCTTTTTCAACTTTGCCAGAAAAATAAGGCCCAGATAATAGTAAAGGCTTCTAGTAGATGTGACATCTTGTAGAAGAGACCCTCCTCCGCTAATTAAAATATCACAATTTTTAATGGCGCGAAAAACCCTCTTTAAGTGAAAGCGGTCCACCGCCTTGACCTGGTAGTGAGCTCGAGTTTTCTTTGGATTATTCGATAGTACTGTAATATCAAATTTTTCATTGTGGCGGACGTCTTTTAAAATAGCTTCTAAAATTGCATCGTCACCACTGTTATCAAAGCCATAGTAGCCGCTAAAAAGGAGTTTAGTCATAGGCTTCCTCCTTTCTTTCGATTTTGATTAAACTATAAATTATAGCAATCAAGAGCCAAACCGTTAGGGTGATTTTTGTTAAGTAGAGGATGTTCTCAAACATTCCATGGACAAAAACCCCGAACAGTCCAGCCAAGGCAGCTGCTCCTAAGATCCTTATTTGCTTGTCTTTAGATTTTATTAAATATCGATAGCCCAGGATAAAGATCCCCAGGATAAAAATTAAAAAGAAGATCGTCCCAAATAAACTTAATTCCGCCGTCAGCTCTAAATAGGTGTTGTGGGCATGGAAGGTAGGATAAATGGGATTGTAGTTTTCATAAACGGCCTTAAAAGGTCGGTGTCCTAGCCCCAAACCATAGGGATGGTCCTTGATAATATCCAAGGTGGTCCTCCAAATATTAAAGCGATAGGAAGTGGAGGTATCAGAAAAGTTTAGAATACTTTGGAGTCGATTGATAAAACCTTGGGGCGCCAAAGAAATAAGCCCCCCTACCAAGGGGATCCCCAAAAGAAAGAGTCTCTTTTTAAGTAAAAAGATAAAACAGGCAAGGCCTGCAAAAAAACCAATAAGGCCTCCCCGGCTCAGGGTAAAGAAAAGGGCTACACAACCAGTGAGAAAAACGAGTCCGTAAAAAATCTTTCGTTTGTCAGACTTTCCACTGACCACTAGGCCCAAGGCCAAAGGTAGGGTCATCACTAGGTATTCTGCAAAAATATTGGGATTGCCAAAAACAGAATAAATTCGAACCCGGATATTGGGGTTGTTTTCCACATCCACCCAATCTTTAGACATCTCTGCCCCTGTAAAAATTTGACTGACCCCGTAAAGGGACAAAAGAAAAGTTCCCATCATAAGGGCAAAGACCAGGGTATAGAGATCTTTTTTTGTTTCTACCAAGGATAGCATGGTTAGGAATAGTAAAAATCCTCCAAAGTGAATGGCCAAATCCCGCAAGCTACCTTGAACCATACTACTGGTAAGGGTGGCTATAAAAAGTAACAAGAGCCAAAGATACACCAAGCTCTCCTTGGAGCTAAAATAGAGTTTACAGTCTTCCCGAAAATACCCAAGAAGGATTATTAAGATTCCATAGGTCATAGCCAGTCCTAAGCTTAAAAGATCTGGTAAAAATCCATAGGAAAAAATAACAAGTCCTAGAGCTCCTAAGGGATGGAAAAAAGTTCCAATAAAAAAGATAAATCCCAAGAGAAAGACCAGAGCCAAGGGTGCTTTTAACAAAAAAGCCAGAATGAGAAAAACCAAAGCCACAAAGCCGTTGACTAAAAATTCTTTAGATTGGGTCATGGTCTTCCTCCTCATAGACAAGGTCTCGTCCCCACAATAGGAGACGGTAGCAAAGAGAGCTTTCTTTATTTTTTAAAGCTAGAGATAAAATAAAAAGAAAGACCCCAAAGCCAAGGATAAAGAAAGCTTTTTTCCCAGGATAGAGGATGAAAACCCCCAGTCCCCAAAGGAAAAGGGTCATTCCCAAGGCTCGGAAAGCTCCTTGAAAGTTTCTAAACTGGTCTATGTATTGATAAAGTAAGGATTCTTTCAGGCAAGAAAATTCCTTCACTTTTTTTCTCTTATTTATTTTTGTATAGAGTCCCTGAATCCCCCTAGATAAATGGGCATCCTCCATGAGTTGGCAACTTAAATGTGCTAAGAAAGTTCCCCCCAGTAAACAGGAAAAAACCTGGCCTAAATTTCCCAGAATTCCATGCAAAATAGACCCCTGGTACCAGGTATCTAAAACCCTCAATAGGAAACGGACACAAGATATCAGCACACTGTTTTTCAGCATGGTGCCTGCTCCTTCCTATTTCCCGTCATGAAACGCCGACATATCCATACAG
The DNA here is from genome assembly GCA_029983435.1 of Urinicoccus sp. Lineage (GTDB taxonomy): Bacteria > Bacillota > Clostridia > Tissierellales > Peptoniphilaceae > Urinicoccus. The sequence goes on from JASBZN010000062.1 coordinate 3,936, forward strand.
GTTCCATAAAAAGTATTTCTCTTGGTCTTTAGACGATATTCACTTCCCACTCGGGTTGGCTCTCCACCTACTAGGTAGGCTTCCGAACTGTCTACAAAATCCACCTTCACCTTAATATAGGCTTGGTACTTATTGGGAACAGGTGCATCCACCCATTGTCCTTGGTATTCCACTAAGTCAGTAAAAGGTTCCACCTTCACATCCTCAATTGTCCCCACGTAGGTTCCCTTGTCGTAATGGTAAAGGGCATCTCCTGGAACCATTTGGTCAATGGAAACTTTTCGAATATTGGTTACAAGATAAGTTACTGTTCCTTCTTTGGTGGCTTCTGCTGTGGGGATTTTATTTTCAAATTTTTTCACACCACTAACAATGGCAAAAACCACTATCAGTATAAATAATAGGTCAATGATATTTATTAGGCCAAACAAACGCCCCTTCTTATCAATTATCTTCAAGCTTTACTTTCCTCTCCTAAGTATTTCATCGTAAATCGCTTCATGGGTTTTGGCCATGGATTCGATGCTAAATTTTTCTTCCACCCGTTGGTAGAAATTTTCCCCCATTTTTTTTACTTCTTGGGGGTTGCGATAGCAGGTTATCAAAAACTTTTTTAGGTCTTCAGGATTCCCTGGTTCAAAGAGATAGCCATCTTGACCATGTCGGACCATTTCAGGAATCCCTCCACTCTTGGTGGCAAGGGCTGGTTTTTTCTCCTTGGCCCCTTCTAAAAGAGCATAGGGGAAACTTTCACTCCGAGAGCAAAGAATGTTGACATCTATCAATTGGTAGAGGGAATAAGGATCTTCAATACTTCCCAAAAAGAAAATATCCTCCTCCAAGTCGTACCGCTTCACCAGCTCTTCCAATTTACTTCGCTCTGGCCCCGTTCCTGCAATAAGTAGACGTGCCTTTCCCTTTAACTGGCTCCGATGAAAAGCCTCTATCAAGGTTTTGTGGTCCTTGTTGGCATCTAAACGTGCCACAATTCCAAAGGTGAATTTTTCTTGGTTTGACAAATGATGCCTTTTCAAAAACTCTTCTGGGCTCACTTTCACCTCTGGGCTATGGATGTCGATTCCGTTATAGATTACAAAAATTCGATCTTTCGGAAATCCTCGATCGATGAGCATTTTTTTAAAGTTTTCCGTCACGGCAATATAGTAGTCAAACTTTTTCAGGGCATAACTATTTAAAGGCGTAAACACCTTGTCCTTGAAAAAATTCCCCTTAAAATCCATCCGATAGTCACTGTGAATCGTCGTTAGCTTCGGCTGGTCTCCCTTGAAAAAAAGCGCATTAAAATTGGCACGAGCTCCATGGCAATGTAAAATATCCGCTTCCATTTCTTGAGCTCTTTGGGACACCTTTTTCATAACACCAATGTCAAGACGATTTCTTTGTTCAATGACTTCAATATTAATCCCCAAATTTTTCCCTTGTTGGTAAAAAGTATCGTTAATAAAACAAATAATTTTTGCTTGATAATGACCCTTTAACCCTTGCATTAAGGCATAGAGATGGGTTTTTGCTCCTCCTGCATCGCCTCCGCTAATTAAGTGGAGAACTGACTTCATAAATGGCTCCTTTATTTTAAACGGTAGGATCCCCGAACTAACACGAGGGCACCTGTCTTTGCTAATAGGCCACGTCCATCGCTTCTTGGAATAAATAGTAAGTGGTCCCTTTTGACGTTTTCTGCATGCTTGATATCCCGGCCTTGGGTCACATCACTAAGACCGCCTAAGTCTGTTGCAATGGCTGTTACTTCCCCAGACCTTAAAATCAATTCACTCCCTGCTGCAGCAATAATCCGATCCCCTTTTTTTAATTCCACTAACTTCATTTCGTTTCCTGTGGCGACGCCACTGCCTGTATTTTTAAGTTGTGCTAATTTTTCATTTAAATAAGAAACGGTCACAACCGGATCGTCTTTTGTCCCGTATACAGCAGTGCCTCCTATTAAAGCGATTCCTGCTAATGCTAGAATTGCAAATGTCTTTTTCATAATCGTCCTCCTTTTTTTCTATTATACCAAAAAACACCCTCATTAGTAGGAAATCCGACTAATTTTCTTGTTTAGACTAATATCTTCATGAAAAAGCACCCCTTCAGGGGTGCTTTTTCTATGTAGGCGTTATTTTAAACCCAAACTGATTCGTGCGGCCTTCTCAATGTCTTGCATTGTGTCTTCCTTAAAAAAACCAATTTTATCGCGAAGTCTTTTCTTATCTATGGTACGAATTTGTTCCAAAAGGACGACAGAATTTTTGGGTAAGCCAAACTCTTCTGATCTGACACCAACATGGGTTGGCAGCTTGGCCTTGTTTAATTGAGAAGTAATTGCAGCGACAATGGTTGTTGGTGAATATTTGTTGCCAACGTCATTTTGCATAATGACGACAGGCCTTACGCCTCCTTGTTCTGAGCCCACGACAGGGCTTAGATCCGCATAATATAAATCTCCACGCTTCACTATCATACTCTCACCTTTTATTATAGGACTCCGCTACTTCATTATAGAAAGAAAAAAATCCAATGTCAAATTTCATTTATCCCTTTTATTAAAAGTCCTTAACTTAAATTTTTTAAGACTTGGGGAATCTCTGCGATCACATCCATCGGCATCAGGGACTGCCCATATTTTTCATTGGCTAAGTCTCCAGCCGCTCCGTGAATAAATACCCCCATGCAAGCCGCCAAATAGGGGTCTTCCATAGTAGCTAAAAAATAGCCGATGATTCCAGACAGGCAATCCCCCATCCCAGCTACAGCCATAGAAGGGTTCCCCGTTTGATTCACATAGTCCCGCCGTCCATCCGTAACGTAGGTTCCTGGTCCCTTTAAGACCACAGAGCATTGGTGGGTCTTGGCTAAATTCTTGGCCCTTTC
>JASBZN010000063.1 GCA_029983435.1 Urinicoccus sp.
ATTCATTGGAATTACTGTCATCATGCCAAATCCGTATGCTTTTTTCTTTCCAATTCCTTCTGTTAGTGCTTTAATGAATTTTTCTCTATCTGTAACAGTTAAGACGCCTTCGTAAACTGCCATGGCTAGATCTAATGGTTTCATGTTCTTTTTTTTCATTTTCTCAAAGCCTTTTTCTACCACTAGAAAGCTATCTTCTTCTACTTTAAATCCATTTGCTTCTGCTCGGGCCATAAAAAATTTAACTAGGTCTTCTTGATTGACAATAGGGAACAAGCGACCTCTTTTAAGGCCTGCTTTTCTTCCTTCTTCTGCATCTGATTTTACGGTATTGAGTTTGACGCGAAACCGCATTGTCATCTGGTTTTGAATGGAATTTAAAAAGGGATCATAGTCCTTTACTTGGCCAGTTCCTAAAACTCCGTAACGCTCTAACCCTTCTTTTTCAGGGCTTTTTTCGCTTCTTATAAGGGGTTTATTTTGGCTGACAATCAACAAGTAGTATTTATTATTTAAGCGATCCACTCGCCAAAGTTTTCTAGAGCGTTTTTCCAGATTAAGGTCTTTTGGAAAACTTCTTTCTACCCAATCATGGTATGCTCCAAGATGGGATAAGTTTCTAGTTTTTCTTCTGTTGTCAAAATCAATTTCTACTCTCGATAGATACATCTTCGCCTCCAATTTCCATGAATACATCATGTTCTGTAGCCAGTGGCAGGTCCTGATATCGGTCGTTTTCTACTTCAATCGTCAACCTGCTTTCAAACCTAAAGTCAAACTGTCTATTTTTTTGAGAAAAAGATTTTACTCTATCCCGGCGTTGCCTCCTGTCCTCACCTTGGATTAAATCTGCATCGCAGTAGGCGTGAAGATTCATGGTTCTTTTATGTTTAAAGCTTTCTTTGTACCAAGGAGCTGCTTGCCACTTAAGATTTTTTATGGCTCTTATGGGGTCTTCTTCTGTGTTTTTGATATAAAAATCCGCAGTCATAGGTAAGGACCGCCTTCCCATAAAATTTTGAAAATAGGGGTTTTTAATTGCCTTATCAATTTTTTCCATTAAATCCTCATCGTCACATCCAACGGCAACAACTGAAACGGCATCTTCCAGGTAGTAGCGATTTGTAACGTAATTTCTGTCAAAATCTCCATTTTTTTTGTATTTTTTTGCAATATGGTAATCTTGCAGAAGGCTTCCCTTTTGATCGACTCGGGTAGCAAAGTTTAACTTATTGAGTTCTTTGATTTTTTGGTCTTCTTCTCTTTTTATCCCGAAACTGGCTGCAATAAGTCCAATAACAGCGCTTTTTGAGGGATAAAAATCTGTGAATCTCGTCTCAAAATGCGAATCTGTTCCCCAGGATTGGAGAGGCCCCGCAAATTTTAATAAAATTGTCTTCACATCGCACCTACGCTTCTTCTATTTCTAAATTTTCTACCTTTTCTCTAAGAACTTCTCCTAAATCCTCCACTAAGTCTTTCAATGATTTTTCCCTTTTAATGGAATCCTTCATTCCTACATTTTCACTACTTAAATACAGTGATTCCACGGGTTTTTCTACAAATGCTTCCACTTTTTCAAGTTCTTCTAGTAATTTTTCTATTGATTTTTCCACATAGCCTGTATTGGATTGGATGGGCACTTCAAAAGCGCTAACCAGGTTCACAGGCCGATCGGACCGCAGAGTAATTAAGATTGCTTGGGGAAGGGTTTGATTTGCAAAGGTGTTGACCTTCCCTGTCGGAAGGGAGTTTGCAAAGGCTTCTATCAATAATTTAATTGTATTTATTGTAGCTTCTTTATCTTTCAATTGATTAAGGAGTTGATGAACAGAGACATTTGCATAGCGATATAGGGTAGAGGAATTAAATTCAACCGTTCCTAACATTCCTGCTCCTGCATTATCTTCTGGTGCTGAATCGTCTACAGCTGTGTAAAAATCAAATTCTGATTGGACTGCATGGGTGGAGATGGCGTGTGCAAATTGAGAGGAAGCATCTTCGTTTAATGAGGGATCGTCGGCAACCATTCTTCCAAACAGGGCAATATCAATGGCAGGATTTTTTCTAAGAAGTCCTTGGATTGTCTTTTTGTCAGTTTCTCCATCGATTGCTGCCTTTGCAAGAGCCTTTGCTTGTTCGTCGCCTAAGAAGAAAAGGGCTTTCGCTTTTTTATCTGCTGTTTTTACCCCTGCTGCGTTGATGACTTTCTCAGCCATATCCATGGATTTTTCCTTATCTACTTCTGTATCCATTTCTCTGATTTTTTCTGCAACATAGGAGACGATATGTTTTGTTCTGATACCCACATTGGACTTGTCGCCATTTTCGTTAAAGTAATCTCGGATTGCTTTTTTCCAACTTTGTGAGCTTACTCTGGCCCGTCTTACTCCGCCGTATTGGGCTGTTTTTGGACTTCCTGTATCATCTCGATTGATATTGGATGGGGGTAGGGTTTGAATTGCGTGTAAATCTAAAAATAATCTGTTCATTTTATTGCTCCTTACTTTCTTTTTTTCCTTGCTCTTCGCTTTCTACTTTCTTATCTATGGCGTAGTATCTTCTTGCCCAGCTAAAACAGATCTCCTCTTGATAGCCCAATAGCATTTGATACAAGTCTTTCGCTAAGAGGGGATAGTTTACTTTTGTATTTTTTGCCTTTGATTTAAGTAGTTTAATCATTTGTCGTAAATGATAAATTAATTCTTCAAAGGTCGAAGATGTGACCATAGCATTAAATCTTCGATCCATGGAGCTTGTATTTTCAGTATTCCTTAAATTTGCTAAGGCATACCCTAAATTTTGCCAATACTCTCCTTCTTCATTAACCGATTCACTCTGCCCTTGCTGGTGGATGGCATAAATTTCTAAGGTCGAAAGAATGGCTTTTTCTGCATGTGTAAGCTTGGCACTTTTTCCTAAAAAGTCTTCATCCATTTCTTCAAATATGAAACTCCACGCCTCAATATTAGCTCTCTTACTTCGAGACCCTGCATTTCTTAAATTGGCAAGTTTGGCCTTTGTGGTGGATAGGTTTAAATTAGAAGAAAGCTTATGAACTAGTCGGGATGTAGTTGAGTAGACTCGAGCGGATGCTGACCTAGGCTTTCCATTATTCTTTTCACTTCCCATTTCTCTTCCCTCCTTCTATTTTTAAGGTTTTAAATAGAAAATACCTAAAACTATTGTAGGACGTAATTATATTCATCGTGCGATCATTTTTTTCAATTCCCTTGTAATCCCTGTTTCCAATCTTTTTTAAAAGTTGATCAGCCTGCCTTAAAATAAGGTCTTTCAGTTCTTTTCTCCAGGCAATGATTTTTTCAGGAATTTGGTCCTTGGAATTAATAGAAGAAATCCAATCTTTAAAGGGTTGATCTATTAGGTAGTACATTTCCTCTACTCGATCATCGACAAATTTTCTCGATTCTAGATTTCGGATTTCCCTTATATTATTTACAAATGTTCGGTAGTTTCCAACTGCTTGCTTTGTTTCATCGACGATCTTCTCAATCCGCATAACGGCGCCATCGTCACCTAAATCTGTTAATAGCTCTTCTTTTATATTTAAGCTATCGTATATCTCATTGGTGGGGACCCAAGATGTGGCATTTCCATCGTCTTGCATGCTAATGGCTTTAACCCTTACCCGGTAATCGTCCTCTATAAAGTTTGCTTTTTTAAGATTTTCAATCCACCGAATAATCCCCGGAGCTCTTGATGTATTTTCATCCTTTTCTATTAAGGAGATAAGTCCAAAATTTCTCCACAATGACTGCCCAATTTGGTGTTTTCTAGGGGTGAAGACCCCCTTATTGTCTCCATCTTTATTGTACTTCCAAAGGGTCATGGGTTCTAAGAATTGATTTTGATGGTCCAAATCTGGCAACTTCACAATGTTAAAATAAAATGGATCTTCCACATTTGTATTAGGGTCAATATAAATTGCCCTGCTCCAATTGGTATAAAGTTCTGCCAAATTATCAACACTTACATTGGTTTTCATCTCTACATAGAGCATATAGTCTTCTAAGCGTTCTTGTGCTTCAAACTCCCAACAGGGTTTTTGAATTTTTCCGTTATAATTTTCTCCTTCTGTATTAATGATTACTAAGTTTAATAGCAAGGTTTCAAATAGGTTATCCCCTTCCAGATAAATCCCTCCTAGGTCAAAAATCCAACCTTTGGAAGATTTGTACTTTTCTTTTCCGAAGATCACCTTGTCTGACAGGCCTGAATAGCCTTGAAAGGTAATTAACCACCTTGCAATTTCATCTGCATTAAGAATGGACTTGTTGTTATTACTTTCATACTTTGGAGAAAATAGGGCAATTTTGTTGTTACTTTCCGATATTAACCGGTTCATATTCTTCCCTGACACTGCACTGGCCTTCGACTTACTAATCTTATCTTCCGCAATATCCTCTGCCTTCACTTGGAAAAAGGGATACTCTCCATCAAACAAGAAAAATCGGTCCCGCCAATCCTCTAAATAGTCAAAAAGTGCTTGTGTAAATTCGCCATTATCCCACAAGTCTTTCCAGGTCTTTACTAAGTTATTTTTGTAGGCTTTTAGGTCTTCAGAATCCCTTACATCTTCTTTTTGCCGCCCTTGGTCATCCAGTTCTATTTCTGGATAGACTTCCGAGTCAAAATCATACCTAGAATACACCGTATGGAGGATTGCTAAAAGAAGCCTAAGTACAGCAAAATCTTGCGTTGGTGAATCGGTAGATAAGGACCTGATTTTCCCCGCATCTGCAAAAATTTCTCTTAGGGAGAGCATTTTGTTTTCGCCGTTTTCCTTGTACATTACAGGAATCCAACCTTCATCGATTAAGTTAAACTTTCCCATTTTTCACATCCTTTCTTTTTTTGTATATGCCAAGCCACATTTTGTAGAATAATGTAACTTAAAGCCACTTTGTAGTTCTGCATTGCCGTTTTCGTCAAAAAGAATCCCCAGGCTTCCCTTTAACCATTGGGAGTTTTGCCAATTGGATAAATGCTCCATTTTGAATTCTTCTAACTCTTTTATCATCTTGTCAATCCTGTCCACCTTGTTGGTATCACGTCCCTTTGTTATAGCTAGGGGTAGCCTGATTGTCTGTTTTGCTATTTCCTTTGCGGTTTCAAAGTCTAATGCCCTTTCTGATAAATCGGTGTTTGTTCCAAAGAGCCCATAGCCATTTCCTGTTTTTTGAAGTGCGATGACTTCCAAACTTTCCTCGGTGTCACGAACTTGCGCATAGGCCCTTTCTTCCGATAAATTTGTCAAGACCCCAGTAGACCAATCAATAAGGGTGTCCGAGTCAAAAAATCCCTTTTCAAAAATAGGTTCTTTCAATTTAAATGTGTTTGCCTTTTCTTCTTTTGTTTTCATATAGCTCTTGTATTCTCTTTTCAGCTTCCTTAGTTTTCTATTTTTATCCTCCTCTGGAAATTCTATTTTTTCGTCTGAATAAACTTTTTGAACGAGCGGTGAAATGTCCTCTGGGATTTTCAGTACATCTGTGAGAAAATACTGGGTCCTAGCCAAAATATACTTATCGTAAATGATTCCAGCCCCAGATTCAAATTCCAAATCCTCACTAAAATCCGTTACATAACACACAGGCTCTGGATGGCATGTAGGTCGTTTAATATCGTGTCTAAAAAGTCTCCCAATCCGTTGGATCAACAAATCCATGGGAGCGATTTCTGTAATCATCACATCAAAGTCAATATCCAAAGACTGCTCAATAACTTGAGTTCCAATGATAATTTTTTTATCTGGCCGCTTGGCTCCTTTTCCGATCATCTCCATAAGCTGATCTTCTTTTTTAACTCGGTCTGTTGCTATAAAGGATGAGTGAAGAAGGTCTACCATGTCTTCTCCATAAACTTCACATACTTGCCTATACACGTCCTGTGCTCTTTTTACTGTGTTGACAATAATTCCCACTACACCGCCTTGTGACACCAAGTCAGCAATTAAATTTATTATGTTTTCGCTATCTTCTCTAATAATTTTTACATCTTTATGTGATTGTTCCTTCAGGGGAAAATTCACCTCTTGCTTAATTTCACAAGAGTCGTTATAAGTAATTAAAGGATAGGCATTTGTGGATAGGGATTTTGCTTTATCCAGTTTTTTCCATTTATACCCAGCGCCCTCCATATAATTTTTTACCAAGTCAATTCGCTTTTCGGCAGGTAGGGTTGCCGATAAGACAATCACAGGAATTCCATAGGCCCCCATCCATTTAACTGCCATGTATAAGTACTGGGACATATAGCAATCATAGGAATGGACTTCATCTAGGATTACTACCTTTTTACTAAAACCTAGGTGCCTTAAAGCCAGGTGTCTTTGTTTCAGTGCCAGCATTAAAAATTGATCCACTGTCCCAACGACAAAGTCATCCAGGACCGCTGTCTTTCTTCCGCTAAACCACTCATTGACAATCACACTTTCATCCTGACTCTCGTCAACATTTACACCTTTTGCTATTTTATTAAAACTTTCATTCAGTTCCGCTTTACCGTGTTTTAAGCGTATGGATGATTTAACTTCCTTGCCTTTTAAGGCAGCGTGTAACCAATCATTTACCCGAGGAAACATTCCATTGGAGGTCGCCTGGGTTGGTAAACCAAAAAACAAACCGCTGCATTTGTTTTTATAGGCAAGTTGTTCCGCCGCTACAAGGGCTGCTTCTGTCTTTCCAATCCCCATAGGCGCTTCAAAAATCACAATCCCAGGATCATCTATTTTATCTAGGCTCTCTGTAAAAATTTTTTGAACAGTACGAGGGTTTTTAAAGCCAAATCTTTCCTCA
>JASBZN010000064.1 GCA_029983435.1 Urinicoccus sp.
TTGGGGTTTTGACTCTTTAAGAGATAACACAAACTTCCTTCTATTAATAGCTCCTTGCACCGGCCAGTATTGGGAACATGGACAACCACCTCTTCCCCTTCTAAAAGGCAATGGGCCACGAAACGATTTTGCCTCTTAATAAAAATAGCTGGAAGAACCTCTCCTTTATAACGCAAAATCTAGCCCCCCTTCCTTAATGGCCTTTTGGTATAGGACCAATTCCTTACAAATATCTTTGGGAAAATATTCTAAGCTCAAGGGCACATAACAATGATGCCTTTGAAAAAGAGATAAAATTTCTTTTCTTTCCTCCAAGCTAGGAGTTTGGTGCTGGTCCATTTCCCCATTATTCCAGTGGATATGGCTATAGCGAATCCGGTCTCCTAAAATCTCAAACCACTGATCCAAAGTTGCCTTTTTAGATAACCTTGCATGGCCAAGGTCTAAATTTACCTGAACCCTTGGATGGTCAATGACATCAATTAAATCCCGCAAGCGTTTGGGGTCATCTTCATAAATATTTTCCAAAAGAATCATTCCTTTAAAAGATGGGAATTCTTCCAATAGCTCATGAAACAAGCGCTTGGTTTCCTTTCGGTCTAAATCAATTAAAAGAGGATTGTGGACGAAAGGATTAATTTGGGAGTGAAAAATTAAGTAATCTGCCCTTAAAAGTTGCGCCATATTTAAACTCATTCGATACTTAAACATAGACGCTTGGCGAATCCCTTGGTCATAAGAATAGGGCGTAAGGTGAACAAAAGATCCATGAAGGGCAAAGGGGCCCTTAATCTTTTCTCGCAAGGAAAGGTAGTATTCTAGAGTATCTGCAAAATTTTCATAAAAGATATTCACTTCCGTAAAGTCCTGAATTTCAAGGCCTAAATGGTCTCTATGGCAGACCTCTTGGTTAAAAGATTCTTTCGATTGTATGGCTTGTAAAATGGTTAATTGCTTCATAAGTCCTCCATTTTTTTATTATACCACAGAGCCTAAGGGGAAGAAATAATAATGTACTTAGAACTCATTCTTATTTATCTCCTTTATTTTTCTTCTCTTCTTTTATATGACTTTCCATTTATATGTCGTAATACTCATATTATTTAACCTCTTGTTTTTCTTCTGCTTTTTATTTATCGCCATTTATTTTTATTTACCCTTGACTTTTCCCCCTCCCGTGTTACAATAAGTTAGTCATAAACAAAATTTTAAGGAGATGATTTTATTTTGAAAACAATAAAAAAAGTTCTCTTGTTTTTTGCCCTTTTGGGTCTAGTGGCTTGCCAAGCTAACCCGGCAGAAAATAAAGACAATTCTACCGATAAAAACCCCCAACAACCTGTCGTTTATACTTCTTTTTATCCCATTTATGACTTAACTAAGTCTATAGCTGGAGAAGATTTAGACGTAAAATCTTTAATGCCCTTGGATGTGGAAGCCCACGATTGGGAACCTTCTGCCAAGGATATGAAAGACCTGTCCTCTGCTGATTTACTCATTATTAATGGAGCTTCTATGGAACCCTGGGTAGACCAAGTTAAAGAGGCCCTTCCAGACTTAAAAATCTTAGACTTAAGTCAAGGATTAGACCTTCTTAACGCTTCCGAAGATGAGCATGAAGAGGCAGACGCTCACGACCACGATCATGAAGAGGCAGAAGATCATCATCACCATCATAGCGATACGGACCCCCATACCTTCTTATCTATCAAAAATGCCATCCAATATGTGGATAAAATCAACCTTGCTTTAAAGGAAATCCAACCCGATACGAGTCAAAATTTTGACCAACGGTCCAAGGACCTATCTCAAGAGTTAACAGACCTTCTTACTAAGTATCAAAAAGTCTTTTCTGAGAAAAAGAGCAAGACCTTTATTGTTCCCCATTCTGCTTTTGCCTACCTTGCCAAGGACTTCAACCTAGACCAATACCCCCTCCAAGGTTTAACCTCTGTCGATGAACCAGACTTAAAAACCATCCAAGCAGCCATTACCACCTGTGAAAAACTTGGAATTACCAAGGTCTTTTACGAATATGGAGGTCCTTCCAAGGGAGCTGAAACCATTGCCAAGGAAGCAAAGGTTGAAACGGCTCCCCTTGCAACCATGGAAATGCAAGTTCCTTCCAAAGGTAGTAAAGAAGTTCACTATGTGGACCTTATGGAGATGAACTTAGAAAATATTTCAGAAAGTCTTGATTCATGAATCCTTTAATCATTAAAAATTTATCTTTTTCCTATGGCGACCAAGAACTTTTAAAAGATATTAACCTAAAAATAAGCTCTGGGGATTTTACCCTTCTTTTAGGAGAAAACGGGTCAGGAAAATCCACTCTTTTAAAGTGTATCCTGGGACTTTTACCCTACCAGGGAAGCTTGAAAGTCTTTGGCCAAGAAGTCAATAAAAAAACAGATTTTTCCAAAGTATCCTACGTTCCTCAACAGGGAGGAGAAACAAATTTATCCTTCCCTGTTAATGTCTTAGAATTTGTTCTTTTAGGTCTCTACCGGTCCTTTAATTGCTTTCACCAACCCCGAAAAGAAGACATCCAACAGGCCCAACAGCTCCTAAAGAGCTTGGGGCTTTCTCCCTACCGTAACCAGCCTGTTCAAACCCTTTCAGGTGGACAAAAGCAACGCGTCTTTATTGCCCAAGCCTTGGTAAAAGATCCAGACTTTTTAATTTTAGACGAGCCTACTGTCGGTGTGGACACTAAGCACCTAGCAGCTTTTAAAGACCTTTTAAAAGACCTCAAGTCTAAAGGGAATTTAAGCATTCTTATGGTTACCCACGACCCCAGCTTTCAAGATTTAGAGTCTTCCTCTGTTTATCGTCTAGAAAAGGGGGTTCTTCACCATGATTGAAATGTTTCAATTTTCTTATATGCGCCAGGCCCTTTTTGTAGGACTTCTTCTGTCCATTATGGTCCCAGCCTTGGGTGTTATTATGGTCCATCGAAAGACTTCCATGATTGGGGATGCCCTTTCCCACTCCTCCTTGGCTGGTGTTGCCTTGGGCCTTATCTTAAATATTGACCCCGTTATTGGGGCCATTTGCCTCTGTATCTTTGCTGGTCTTTCCATGGATATGATTCGCAAGAGATTTCCCCAATTTGGGGACATGGCTACAGCCATTGTCATGAGTACAGGCCTGGCCTTGGCTTCTATCTTATCAGACTTTGCCAAGGGCCCTACTTCCTTTGACGCCTATCTTTTTGGCTCTATCACCGTTGTTTCTTCCCTGGATACGATCCTTATTTCCATTTGCTTTATCCTCGTTCTCTTCTTTTGCCTCTACTACTACCAAGCCCTTTTGAGCCTGGCGATTAATCCCACTTTGGCCAGGATCAATGGCGTTAAGGAAAGTCAAATTGATTACTTCTTTACTGTTTTATCCGCCGCAACCATTGCCATCTCTTGTAAAGTGGTGGGGGCTTTAATGATTTCTTCCCTCATTGTTTTACCCACAGCAACAGCCCTTTTATTTTCTAAAAGCTATAAACAAGTTTACCTATCTTCTATCCTTCTAGGAGCTATTTATATGTTAGTGGGGCTGATTTCTTCCTATTTCTATGGCGTTAAACCAGGAGGAAGTGTTGTTTTAACGGCCCTTGTGGTCTTTTTAATCATCAGTCTTTTTATAAAAATAAAAAAACACATAAAAAAATGACATCTCTTAAGAGATGTCATTTTTTTCGTCTAAGTTGACAAAAATGATTTCTGGCTTATTGTTAATCCGCAAGGGAAAGGAGGAATTTCCCAAACCCCGACTGATTATTTCCCGGGTCTGGTTTCTTTCGATCATTCCTTCTGCTTCTTTTGGAAAGAGTTCTCCATAGGGACTTAAAAGAGGCCCCAAGACTGGCAAACGAACCTGGCCCCCATGGAGGTGACCAGAAAAAATAAGGTCCAGAGGATATTGGCTAAAGAGGTCCAAAAAATTCGGTCGATGAACCAAAAGAATCTGATAGCGCTCTTGGTCCCAGTCCATTTTATCCAACTTTTCTTTAAAATAGCCTTCCATTTCCCTTGGTGTCTTCCCAGGACCTAAGACTCTAGGGTCTTGCAATCCCCAAAGGCGAATTCCCCCTTCCAGGGTCAAAGAATCCTTGGTTAAAACCTGGATGCCTAAATTTTTATAGGCCTCATGAAGTTTCTCAATATCCTTTAACCGCTCCTCATGATTGCCACTCACATAGAAGCAAGGTCCCTGGTCCAAAAGCTTTTTCATAAAAGAAAGGGTGGTTTCTATATCTGTCCGCCGACTATCTACCATATCTCCCGTAATAAAAATATAGTCGGGAGCTTCTTTTTTTATTTGGTCCAAAATCTTCTTTTGAAAAGCCTGAGAGACGTGGTTGTGGAAGTCTGAAAGTTGGCAAATTTTTACTTTTTTCTTAATTTTTGAATCCTTTATTTCGTAGTGGCTAACATCTAAGGAGTTACTTTCCCAGTAAAATAAAATCCCAAGAGCCAGGACACCGAGGCCCAAAAGGCCAAACCTGTTTTTCTTTTTCAAGACCTTCCCTTTCTCCTTAACCTTTAATCTCTAGCCCGTTTTTTTAAATAAGCAACTAGCAAGTGATAGGTGTTTTCTAGACCCTCAATATGGGTTCTTTCATAGCCATGACTGGCAGAAATCCCTGGCCCAATTAAGGCAAAACGTGCATCCAAACCACTAGACCGCGCTGCAGAAGCATCGGATCCATAGTAGGGAAAAACATCTGTGGCAAAGGAAATTTTTTCTTTCCTAGCTAAGTCAATAAGGTCTTTGGTCAGTTCATAGTCATAGGGTCCACTGGAATCTTTCCGGCAAATACTCACATCTGTTTCCTTGGCGTCCAACCGGTCCCCAATCACTCCCATATCTACTGCAATAAAGTCCTCAATTTCATCCAAACCTAAACCACACGCCCCATGACCCACTTCTTCATAACAGGTGAAAATAAAGTAAATTGGAGGATGATCAAAGTCCTCTAAGTGGTTCAGTAAGGTTAGAAGAATCGCAGCCGATGCCTTGTCATCTAGATGGCGACTCTTAATAAATCCATCTCCAGCCTGGCGAAAGCGAGGGTCCAGGGAGATATAGTCTCCGTTCATAATCCCCAAGTCTTCTACCTCCTTCTTAGTGGAAACTAAAGAATCTAAAACCACTTCCATGGTTTCTTCATTTCTCTTAGCATTTTCCGCATCCTTGCTGGCATGAACTGCTGGATCTTTTAGACGGACAGTCCCTTCATAGCGGTTACCATCTAGGGTGTGAACTGCTACATTTTCTTGTTCCACATAATTTAAGGGAAAGCCCCCTAGGGTGGTAATGGCCAAACGACCATTGTCTTTTATTTTTTGAACCATAAGGCCTAAGGTGTCAATATGACAAGACAGAGCCACTGCCTTTCCTTGACCTGGAACCTTTCCCACCAAAGTGGACTTCTTGGTTCTTGTCCAAGAAAAACCTGGGAACTTTTCTTCAATGGATCTTAAGATTTCCCCAGTTAAACCTGTAGGGCTGGGTATATTACAAAGCCATTCTAAATTTTTGATTATTTCATCCATGGTGTAAACACATCCTTTCAGCTAGTTCCATTTTATCAAACTTTTTGTCCTCTCGCGATAGCTTCTTCTTTTTTAAATCTTAAGTTTGTGTAAAAAATCGAGTAAGTAGACTACTTACTCGATTTTCTAACTTCTGGGGTCACTTTACCACCCCGTCTTTTTATTTGTTGTAATCTTCAAATTGGTTTAACTCGTAAAGCTTGATGCCATCTTTTAAGGTTTGCTCTTGTAAGATTTCAACAAGGCTCTTAGCCTTATCTACGTTACTTAATAGTTCGACATCCGATTCAATGGCTGCCCGGCGAATCATAAAGCCATGACGCTTTGCATCGCCCCCCTTTGTTGGAGTGTTAATGACTAGGTCAAACTTCCCTTCCTTGATTTCATCTAAAATTGTTGGGTATTCTTCACCAATTTTGCGAACATGGTCTGCTTGAATCCCCATGTCTTCTAAAAATTCCTTGGTGTTTTCTGTTGCCGCAAAGGTGTAGCCCAAATCTTTCATTACCAAGATAGAATCCTTTAACTCTTCCTTGTCGTTATCTCCTAGGGTAATCAAAACTCGTCTTGAATGAGGGCTCAGGTCAATACCGCTAGCAACAAAGCCCTTGGCCAAAGCTTCTCTTCGGCTTAAACCAACACCTAAGTCTTCTCCAGTGGACCGCATTTCTGGCCCAAGGCCTGCTTCCACTTGTTGGAGCTTGTCTGTTGAAAAAACAGGAATCTTTGCACAAACTAGGTTTCCTTCTGGATAAAGGCCTGTTCCATACTCCATGTCCTTTAACTTTCTACCTAGGATTAATTCTGTTGCCACATCCACCATGGGGATTGACGTTACCTTAGAAAGATAGGGAACAGTCCGAGAACTTCTAGGATTAACTTCAATGATATAGAGCTTGTTGTCTTTTAAAATATATTGGATATTTACTAAGCCAATTACCCCTAGGCTCAAGGCTATTTTTTTTGTTACTTGAACAATTTCTTCCTTCTTTTCTTGGGAAATGTGTTGCGTTGGATAGATAGAAATGGAGTCTCCAGAGTGAATCCCAGCTCTTTCCAAGTGTTCCATGATTCCTGGAACTAAGATGTCTTCTCCATCACAAAGGGCATCGACTTCAATTTCCATTCCATCAATATACTTATCAATTAAGATGGG
>JASBZN010000065.1 GCA_029983435.1 Urinicoccus sp.
CTTTCAATATAAAAAGCAACCTGAGAGGCAATTCAATAAAAAAAGACGCCTCTAGATTGCGTCATTAACTGGAATTTCCCCGTTGCATTGGCATGGGCATAAAATTGATAGTTAACTACGCTTGCTAAATTTTCCCCCTTATAAATAGGAACTTTGATGGGCCCAAACAGGATTTCATTGTCTGCAGAAATGGCATCCACCATTAAATAAATTTCTCCTAAATACTTTCCTTCATCATAAATGGGATCTAGCCCGGTATCTTTAACTTCCAAGCCTGCTTCTTTTGCGATAGTTTGGTTGAATTCTTGGGCAAAAAGTCGGGTCCCTGGAAATAATACTAGGCCTAAGAGAAAAAGACTAAAAATGATTCTTTTTATGTCCCCTATCTTTCTTTTTTTCATCAATACCTTCTCCCTTTCTTTCCAATAAAAAAAGACACTAGCTTTCGCTAATGCCCGTATTTGCACTATCATTCTATTGCCTTCTCCTACTGGTTCCTCGCCATAAAGAAGCTCTTTTATGCATGTCTTCTGACTCATGAATCTTCATCTATCTCGTCTTCCCATTCAACTTAACAGTTTGAATAGTGACATGGTTGAGATTGACTCCTCATTTACAGCGGCGGGACCGTGCTGGATTTACACCAGCTTCCATCTTAGCTTACAAAACCTTTGTAAAAACATAAAAGTATCCTTATTCACATGTAATATCAATTTAATTATATCGATTTTTTTAGGGAAAATCAAGTTTTTTAAATAATAATTATCGGCATTTTCTAACACAAAAGGCGGATACATCTTAAACTTGTCCATACCTATAACTTACATTTCACTGAATCTAATCTTAATCTTCTTAACAAATTATTTTGAAAAAGTAAGTATCTATTTATATTTTAAAATTCAATACCCTCTTCAATATTTCTCAACAAAAAAAGGAACCGGCCTAAAAACCGATTCCCGTCTAAAGAAGATGATTATTCGCTTTTTTCTGCTTTCATTTTTTCTGCAACTTTTTCTGCAACAAAAGTTGCTACGTCTTCAGCAAAAGTTCCTGGGCCGAATCCTGCATCGTAGCCTAGTTCTTTAGCTAATTCATAGCTAATACGAGGTCCACCACATGCTAAGATTACTTTATCCCGGATGCCTTCTGCTTCCACTAATTCCACTAATTGGGAAAGGTTTGGAATATGTGCATCCTTTTGAGTTACAACTTGGGAAACAAGAATTGCGTCAGCATTCAATTCGATTGCTTTTGCAACAAGTTCTTCGTTAGGAACTTGAGATCCCATGTTAACTGCTTCGATTCCTTCGTAACGTTCCAAACCATAGTGACCTGCAAAGCCCTTCATGTTCATGATGGCATCAATCCCTACAGTATGGGCATCAGTACCTGTACATGCACCAACGATCACTAAATCGCGGCCAATGTTTTCTTTGATGAATTCTTCAACTTCACCACGAGATAAAACATCTGTATCTACTTTTGGTACGTAGATTTTTGAGTAGTCAATTGTTACTGGCATTTTAGCGTAAACAATGAAATAGGTATATGGAATACCTAGACCTTTGCTATAAACAACGCTAGGATCTTTGAAGCCTTGTTTTAAAACAATTTGCTTTGCAGCTTCTGTAGCTTCTAGTCCTGGAGGCACTGGAAGTGTGAATGACATTTGAACCATTCCATCATTTAAAGCATCCCCGTAAGGTTTAACTGCCGTTAAATCAACTTCTTGTGCTTCTTCATTCATATTTGTGTTTAATTTCATTCCAGCTGTCATGCGTCTTCCCTCCCTAACATAAGAGTAATGAATGGATTGAAGTATCCTTCCATTTTTTCAGCAACGCCTTCAAGACCTTTACCGCCATCACGAGCTCTCTTAACGTCACCAAATTTACCTTCTTCAATTGTCTTGAAGATACCGTCTTTTTCAATTTGGACTAATAGGTCGTCTGCTTTATCCATTACTTCATGAGCACGTTGTTCCATCATTCCACCAGATTTGAATTCAATTTCATCTCCTAGGTCTTTCATGTTATTGAAGATGTATTCTGCATTTTCAATTCCTAGGTAACGGTCATGAAGGTGAGGTGTATGAACAGCTTCTGTCCACATACCTAATAATTGTAGACCTTGGTGCGTCATAATGGATACTGCGTTGAATAGAGCATCTTGAATATGACCTCTAACAATATTACCCGTCATAAATTTAGTTGGAGGCATGTATTTTAAAGGTGCGTCTGGGAAGATTTGTCTAGCCATTTGTGCTTGGGCTAATTCGTAAACAAATCCGTTGGTAATGTCTGGATCCATTTCAAAGCAGTGCCCTAGACCCATTTGTTCTTCTGGAAGGCCTGCTTTTAATGCAAATTGTTCATTCATGAATTGAGAAGCAAGTACAGTATGTGCTTCTTCAAATGCATCAGCAGTTGTTAGGTAGTTATCTTCACCAGTATTGATGATGATTCCTGCATAACCGTTGATTACACGAGAGAAGTATTGGTCAACAAGAGTACGTTGCATGTTAATATCACGGAATAGGATACCATAAAGAGCGTCATTTAACATAACGTCTAGACGTTCCATCGCTCCCATTGCAGCGATTTCTGGCATACAAAGTCCTGAACAATAGTTACAAATACGTACGTATTTTCCGCCTTCTCTTTCTCCTACTTCATCGAGAGCTTCCCGCATTAAACGGAAGTTTTCTTGTGTTGCGTAGGTTCCTCCGAAACCACCTGTTGGAGCATGGTAAGGAACGAAGTCAAGTAAGGATTGTCCAGTTGTACGAATTACAGCAACGATATCTGCACCTTCAAGAGCTGCTGATTTTGCTTGTACAATGTCTTCGTAGATATTACCTGTAGCTACAATAACGTATAACCATGGTTGTGGTCCTTCGCCAATTGTATCTAAGTATTCTTGACGTTTGTCTCTAGCAGCGTCAACAACTTTAATGCGTTCTTTTGCAAGTTCAAAGATTTTTTCTTTTACTTCTTCTAAAGGATGTTCCTTTAGTTCAAGTAGGTTTAAGTTTCCAGCTGAAATGTCTTCAGCGATTTCTTGTGGGCTCATGCCTGTTTCAATCATGGCATTTCCTAAGTAGTAACTTACGCCGCGTCCTAGCATTCCCGCATCATGAATTTGATTTACTACTACGTTTGGCATTGGTACTTGAAGATCATCTTCTCCGTCAACACCAAAAAGTCTTAATATTGCTCTTTCTGTCGATACTGTTGTGTGCACATCAATAAATTCTTGCACTTGATTGGCAATACGTGCCGCAGCACTTCTTGAAGAGTCAATAAGGTTTTGATCTAAATTTAATTTCCCCATTGTTTCACCATCCATTTTTTAAAGTTTTTTCTGCATATTCGATCACATCTTTAGGCAATCCCATAATCTTTCCGATTTGGATTGCATCTTTGGGTACATCGTTGGAACGAGGTACTTCTTTTAACCGATAATCCATATACTTGTTTAATATTTTTAATTTATCTTCTACATCTTGTTTGGTTTCGTCATCAAAATCAAAATCAGAAAGTCCCACAACTTGTAAGTGCTTAACGCCATCTAAGTCGGTGACTTTGTCAAAGTGGGTTGTCAATACCGTAATGGCAGAAGAGCTTTGTAGCCTATGAACAATAGCTAAACTAATGGCATACCCTTCAATGGGGTTGGTGCCACGGGCTAATTCATCAATTAAGATCAATCCGGGATCTGGACTTTTATCTAGTGCTTTGACTACTTGGGCTATTTCTGCACCAAAGGTGGATAAACCTGAATCTGTTGATTGCTCGTCGCCTATTGATGTGAAAATATATTCATTTAAACCCATTTCCATTGATTCTGCTGGAACAAGGATACCACATTGACCTAAATAGCTTAAAAGTCCGAGAAGTTTCAAGCTAATTGTCTTACCTCCCATGTTGGCTCCTGTAATACAGGTGACCCCTTCTTCCACACTGATGGAAATTGGCGTGAATTTTAAGTTGTTCTTTTGAAGATTGGACTCAATCTTCGGGTGTCGACCTTGGCAAATTTTAATTCGATGTTCGTCTAAAATCCTTGGCTTTACCCCGTTTATTTCTAGAGAAAACCGCGCTTTAGCTAGAATTAAATCTAAATTTGCAAGGTGATGGATATTTGTCGTGATTTCCTTATGATAACTTGCGATTTGAGCCGTTAATTTCTTTCTTATTTGAAATTCTTCCCGCTCTTCTTCTTCTTTCAATTGGTCAATTTTTTCTTCCTGTTGGTAGAGGGAATCTTCTTTTTTTAGACTATAGACTAAATTTGAATAGGATTCCGATGCGAAGGTTAAGTAGGGACAGTTTTCTACCCTTTCTTTTAGTTCGCTGTTGGCCTTAGGAATAATAATTGACTGATCTGGATTTAATGTTATTTGGTATTCTTCTTGAATCTTCTTACGCAAGTTCCGAATGTTTATTCGGAGTTCTCGATTGATGTCTGAAATCTCTTCCCGTATCCTGGCTAAGTCTTCAGAATAGGAATCATAGAGATAGAAGGTGTCTTTCGTTGCACCTTGTGGGTTCAGAGCTTTCGTCAATTCTTCAATTGGCGTAATTTTAGTATCCTCAAAGAAGGGTGCTTTTGTAGATTCAAGATATTTTGTTAAATCTTCAAATAAAAAGACCAGTGATTTGACTTCATAGAGTTCTACTTCTGAAAGGACGTTTTTTTCAACAGAACGTTGAATCGAGAAACGTACATCTTTCGCCATACTTAGGATATCTCCTAAATGCATGGTTGACTCCAGGGAGTCGAGATAATGCATATAGGCTTCTACTTGGTCTAGAGCTTCTCTTAAATACTTTTCTGTACCAATTGGATAGGGTTTAATGGCTTTTTTATAAGCCAATCCAAAGGGTGTGTGGGTATGGATACGCTGTAGACACCAAGTAAAGTCTAAGACGTCTTCGACTTTTTTTACTCTTTTCATGAAGATTCTCCCATCATTACATCCTCAACCGGTATCTCTTTTAAGGCTGCTTGCATGGACTCTTTAAATGTAAAAGGATCAAAGCGGTAGCCTTGGGTTGCGAAGGGGTTTACCGTTACCATCACTAGGTCCGACTTGTGGAATAAAGCTAGGTTCAGGCCTCTTCGTTGACATTTTTTCAGGTCTCTTTCAGGAACAAAGATTTTCGTTGCGTCTTTGACGACAAAAATCATCTCTTGTAGGTTGTTGGCTGAATCCACAAGTTCTACAAGGGTTTTTCCCGTAAGGGCACCGGATAGGACAACAATTTTTGTATCTTCTTCAAACTCCACGGCAATTTTTTTTCCAGCATTTAAGCTGGTTTGCAGGGGAATTTCTTTAACTTGTCCTTCTTCTGAAATGGTCCCATAGGTGTTTTTCGCAAACAAATCACCAATTTGGTCCCGATAAAGGTCAATCACCGGTAATGAAAATAAGCTTGCAACATAAGCTGTCTTCTTAACAACTTCTGTCATTGAACGATGGACGCTTGCTCCGGAAGCTAAAATTGCACATTGTGTAATTTCAGGTGCTGCAGATGTCTTTCGGTCAATGGCGCCGTCTAAGATGGCAAGTTCTGCCCCATAGTCCAGCATCTTATCCAAAAGAACTTTTGTCTCTGCCAAGGTTTGCGGTCCAGAAATTTGAATATAACCATCGTATTTAACACGTCCTAAAAGGACGGATCCTAGAGGGGTCTCGTATGACGTCATCTCTAGGATTTCAATTACTGCATCTGAAAGTTTTAGTAATTCTGTCGTCGTTGCTACAAGACTCCCTCTAGTTAAATAGATTGTTGGTTTTTCTGTTTCTGTTACAAGATCCATCCGTTCCCCATCACGACCTATGGATGTAATCCCAATTGGAATTCCATCTTCATCGGCCATGCTAAGGATGTGATTTAGAGTCACTGTCTTTCCTGAGTTTTTGCTCATGCCGATAATTGACATTGTTTGATATTTTTTTGTAATTTCCTCAAGAAAAGACATTATTCACCTCTTAGTTGTGTTTATTTCTTTCGTGACGACGTAAGTGAGCTGGTTCTTGTGCTCTTACTTCATCACCTTTTAGTAATTCGCTGATACCATCGTCTGCTTCTTCTTCTGCGTAGAATGGATCTTCATCAACTACATAGTTTGGTTCTGTGTAAGTTGTGATAACACCTTCGTAGTTTCTCAAGCAGATTTTGGTTGGAGATTGAGAAATAATATATTGTGGCATAACTGGAGTTTTTCCTCCTCCACCAGGAGCGTCAACTACAAATGTAGGTACGCAGTATCCAGAAGTATGGCCACGTAGTCCTTCAATAATTTCAATACCTTTAGCAACTTTTGTTCTAAAGTGTTCAATACCCATAGAAAGGTCACATTGGTAGATGTAGTAAGGACGAACACGAATTTCTGCTAATTTTTGTACTAGTGTTCTCATTGTTCTTACAGAGTCGTTAACGCCACGAAGTAATACAGATTGGTTTCCTAGTGGAATACCTGCATCAGCTAATTTAGCACAAGCTTTAGCACTTTCTTCTGTAATTTCTTGTGGATGGTTGAAGTGAGTGTTTAACCAGATTGGATGGTATTTCTTCAACATGTTAACTAAATCGTCAGTGATACGTTGTGGGCAAACAACTGGAGTTC
>JASBZN010000066.1 GCA_029983435.1 Urinicoccus sp.
ACGGCTACAAAGCCCATTACGTTGTAACGGATGAAGTCTACTGGTTGGAAGTTGTAAACTGGGTAAACTGCAGATGCAATTCCAATGTAGTAGGCAATGTAAACGTGCCATGGAATTAATTGGGCACCAAATACACCCATTGCATCTCCGAAGGTTGCATTTCTTAGACGAAGTCTATATTGATCTTCTTCACTACATTCAATGTTTTCTTCAACTAATTCACGAATGATTGGACCTACAGTTACGATTTGAGCCATTTCATCGGCTAACAATGCGTTACCTGCAATAGATAATACTGCGTTCCAAGTCATTAAGCCACGAACTCTGTTGGACATTTTTAATACGAGGTCTGCAAGTGGTTGGAAAGCTTTCATTCTGTTCATGACGCCACCAAAGCCTGAGATCCACATCATCATTACGATAACCCAAGATCCTGCATCTGCGAAACCAGCTTGTACAATGTCTTCTAAGAATGCTGGTACACTTTCAACAGTTCCAGCTGCTAAGCCAAGAACCATTGCTGCAATAATACCAAGAGCTAAACAGAAGATAGTTGGTACACCAGCAATTGCGATAACAATTACGAAGATTAGTGGAATAACCATGTAGTATGGAACACCATCCCGTACTTGTTGTAATAAAGCTAAAGCGTCTGGACGTTCTTCTGCCAAGAAGTCTAATGTTTCTTGAGAGATGTTTGCGTAAGCTTCTGCACCTGTTGCTGTTTTTGCTGGCAAGCCTGCAGATAGTGCAAAGAAGATAATAAAGGTTACTGCTAAACAAAGAATAGACCAAACACCTTGGTAACGGATACGGTCAATAACTTCAACACCTTGGATACCAGAAGATACAACAGTTGTATCAGAAATTAATCCAATGTTATCTCCAAATCCTGCTCCACCAGTGATGGCGCAAACAGTGATAAGTAAGTTACCTCCAACAATGTAGTTTAACCACAAGAAAATTGGTGCACAGGCTGCGAATGTACCCCAGCTTGTACCAGTTGCTACAGAAAGAATTGCAGTTACTAGCAATCCTACAGGAGCAACAGTTTTAGCTGAAAGACCTGCTTTAAGAGCAACATTTACAACAGCGGCTCCTACACCTGTTTGCATAAATGAACCAGCCATAGCATATGCCATCATTAAAATAAAAAATACCAATTGGATTCCGCGGACATTTTCTACAGCTACGTCGATTGATTCAGATGGTTTAATACCTTCTGTACAGTAAGCAACAAAGCCTGCATACATTAGAGCGATAGGCCCAGCCATTAACATGTCAAAGCCTTCTCCGCCGCCCTTACCAGCTAGGAGCAACCAAGCTAATAACGCTACTGGGGAGATCTTAAAAATAGCTTTTAAAACTTTCATCTTTCCCTCCATATGAAATAATAAATAATAAATTAGTAAAGGTTTTCCGATTTTGCTCGAAACCGGAAATGACGATGAAATCGCTTGGATTTCTTCATCGTCCTTTCTCAATGCTCAAGTACTATTATAACTTAAATCGGATAAAATGCAAGATGTTTATTGATTTTTATTTGACAAATGTTAGGAATTGTTCTCAATTTTTCTTTTTCTTCCAAGTTTCCTTGAAGAAAATATTTTCATAAAACTTCTTAAACCCCTTATTTTCCACCCTTTAAAGACTTTTAGAAAAAAGATTTTTCTCCGCTTCTTTTTTAGACTTCCCTGAAAAATTTTTTTATTTTCTTTCCTATTAAGCAGGATCTTTTTAACTTTTCTCTTTTTCTTTTGAATTTTTTTTAACTTCTTGATCCCTTTTGAAAAATTTTTATTGCATTGGCCTTTCAAAAGAGATCTTGCTCTTTTAGTTGGCAAAGAAAAAAGAGCAGATTTCTCTACTCTTTCACTCTCTTTACTCGAATCTTCTCCCCTAGGATTTTTGCTGCCTTTTGGGCAAAGACCTTGGGGTCCCCACTACAGTAATAGGTGACTCCAGGTTTTGCCTGGTTTTTTATTTGAATCGTTTCTTTTAGGTCCAGGCAGGTTTGCTCTGCGGGGTCAACAACAGTGACCTTTCTCTTATAAAAGGCAAAGTAGTCCTCTACCCCTTGCCTTGCCAGGGGAAAATGAGTGCACCCCAAAATAAGAGTGTCGTAATCTCCTGGTAAGAGGTCCAGGTATTCCCAGGCAATCTTTTTCCCAATATAGTGGGACCCTAAACCGTCCTCTACTGCTAGGACCAATTGAGGACAACCCTGACTGTAGATCTTGGCCCCTGGGTCTAGGTCTTTTAGCTGCTTTTCATAAAAGCCCTGATCTACGGTAGCTTGGGTTGCCAAGAGACCGTATTTTCCTATCTTACTTGCTTGGTAGGCTGCCTTGGCTCCTGGTCCAATCACGCCAAGGACTGGACAAGACATTTGGTCTTTTAAAAGATCTAGGGCTGCTCCTGTTGCGGTATTACAGGCAATGACCAGGGCCTTGACTCCCAAGTTTTCAAAAAAGTCCCCAGCCCCTTTGGCATAAAACTGGATTTGGTCCAGACTTTTTGCCCCATAGGGAAGGTGGGCGGTGTCTGCAAAATAGACGAATTTTTCCTTGGGAAAGTTTTTTCTTAATTCTTTTAAGACAGTGAGTCCACCGACTCCACTATCATAGACGCCAATTGCTTCCATAGGTCCTCCTATATCCCTGTTGTACCAGCAATGACCAGGGGAAAATAAGCTTCCAAAGCTTTTTTTGCCTGGTCTCGTGCTTCTAAGCTGGGGTAAAGGCCATAAAAAGTGGGTCCTGACCCGGACATAGAAACTTCAAAAGCCCCTGTTTTTTTCAGGGCTTGGTCCACTTCTACTAGGTCTGGATGCCGCCTTAAAACAGGTCCTTGTAAATCATTTATTACGCCCAGGTCCCGGTCTTGACCTTGGTCTTGGTCGTACCAAGTATAGACTTCCTTGGTGGAAAGTTGGTAGCCTGGATTAATTAAAAGCAGGGGAGTTGGCTTTTCTTGTATCGGTCTTATTTTTTCTCCAATACCTTCTACCTCTGCTGGATGGTCATAGAGGCAAAAGGGAAAGTCCGCTCCCAAATCCAAGGCCCAAGCTTGAAGGGTTTGTAAATCCAATCCCAGGTCATAAAGTTGGTTGATTCCCTTTAAAATCCCTGCTCCATTGGCCGTCCCCCCAGCCAAACCTGCGCCTAAAGGAATCTTTTTTTCTAGGTGGATTTCCAGGTGAAATTTCCGGTTTAGTTTTTTTTCCAAGAGATCTAGACACTTGTAGCAAAAATTATTTTTATCCCACGCTAGGTCTACTAGGTTACTTTCATAAACCAAGCCCTTGTCTTTTTTCTTTAGGATAATTTGGTCTTTTAAATCAATGGGGACCATCTTAGATTTCAAGAGATGGTAGCCATCTTTTCGCTGGCCCAAAATTTTTAATCCTCTATTTATTTTTGCTCTGGTTTCGATTGTTACTTGATCCATAGTTCCTCCAAAAAGTCCCCTATATTATACCACAAGAGGTCTTTATGAGATAGTTTTTCATTCTTCTTTCCCTTATCAACCATTCAGACATAAAAAAAGTCCTTCTCCCACGAGAAGAACCTCTTTATTAAGATATTTTTTTCTCTTCCATTTGTCCATCATCATCGATAATCGTCAATTGAACAGTGGATGTCAAAACATCTGAATAGGTGTAGGAAATTGTCCGATTCCCCTCACTTACTTCATGCTCAATATCTACAACAAATAAGCTTGGGTAGACATCAACAAGTCGGCCTCGACGAGTTACAATTCTTTTTCGTCCCTTATCTGCCTTTAAAATAACTCGCTTGCCAATATGTCGCATTAGCTCCCTACGGATTTGCTCCATTTGATTCACTGTACTCTCCCACCCTTCTATACAATGACTTTACTGTACTAGTATAGCATGAATAGGATCTATTGTCAATAAATTTAACATTTTAACATTGTACTCTTGGACTGTCAATAGTTTTTACAAGAAATTTGAATTTTTTCTAAAATTAATATTTCATGGCTTCTCGAAGTTTTTTGTTAACTTCTTTTTCCTTCAAGCTTTGGCGTTTATCATAGAGTTTTTTCCCTTGGGCCACGCCTATCTCCACCTTGACCCTACCTCGAGAAAGGTAGAGTTTTAGAGGAACCAGGGTCTTGCCCTTTTGGTCCAGACTCTTTTTTAGCTTGCCAATTTCTTTTTTGTGGAGGAGGAGCTTGCGTTTTCTTAAGGGATCTACGTTAAAGCGGTTCCCTTCTTCATAGGGGGCAATGTGCATATTTTCTAAAAAAACTTCTCCATTTTGAATGCTGGCATAGGCATCTGCCAAGCTGACGCTGCCTTTTCGGATGGACTTCACTTCTGTACCCACTAAAACCAGACCCGCCTCTAGGGTTTCTTCGATAAAATAGTCATGACGAGCCTTGCGGTTACTTGCTAAATTATTAGGATTGTTTGTTTTCTTCTTTGCCAAAAGGGTCACCTACCAAACTAAAGTTTACATGGCCTTTTTCTCTTTCTGTGGACTCTACTCGAATCTCAACGGGTCTACCTAGGTAAATTTTCTTTCCGTCTTTTGCCTGAGCAATATAGCGGTTTTCATCAAAGGTAAAGTAGTCTTTCATGCTTTCATAGCCAATGTAACCCTCTACAGTGTTTTCCAACTGAACAAAGATTCCGCTGGCTGTAATTCCTGAGACGAAGCCATGGAACTCTTCTCCCACATGGTCTGCCATATAGCGGGCAATCTTCACATCTTCTACCCGTCTTTCTGCTTCTATGGATAATTTTTCCGTACTGGATACGTGAAGGGCCACTTGGTCCAAAATTTGCTCATAGTGGCGAATCCGCCCCAGGTTCAAAAGACCATGGAGGTCATCTTTGATAATCCTATGGATTTGCAGGTCACTGTAGCGACGGATGGGGGAGGTGAAGTGACTGTAATAGCGGCTAGCCAAGCCAAAGTGACCCTCCATAACAGGGCTATATCTGGCCTTTTTCAAGCTCCTTAAAACCATCATTTCAATTAAGGGGTATTCTTCCTTGCCCTGAATACTTTCTAGAAGTTCTTGAATCTTTCCAGGATGGATTTCTTCTACTTGGTGGAGCTTATGGCCAAAAGGCCGCATGATTTGGTTTAGGGCCAGGAGTTTTTCCTTATCTGGTTCTTCGTGAATCCGGTAGAGGAAGGGAACTTTCATCCAATAGTAGTGTTCCGCCACAGTTTCATTACAAAGAATCATAAATTCTTCAATTAACCGGTTGGCCGACCGACGTTCTGCCACAGATATGGAAAGAACGCGTTCATTTTCATCGAGTTTGATGTCCCGTTCTTCCATGTTAAAGTCAATAGACCCCCGTTGGTGTCTTTTTTTCCTGAGGATCGTTGCCAGTTCTTGGGCCAGGGTCAGGTCCTCTTCTAAGCCGGCAAAGGAGGGGTGTTTTTCCCCATGCTCAATAAAGTCACTGACATCGTCATAAACCAGGCGGGCTTTGGATTGAATTACCGTTTCTAGAATTTTATGGTCTTTCACTTGCCCCTTGAAATCTACGTCCATAAAGACACTTAGGCAAAGGCGGTCCACCTGGGGATTTAAGGAACATATTCCATTGGAAAGCTCCTTAGGAAGCATGGGAATAACCTTGCTTAAAAGGTAGACAGAATTCCCCCTCTTGTAAGCATCTTTGTCAATAGCCTTATCTTCTTTTACATAGTAGGAAACATCGGCAATATGGACGCCTAGGCGGTAGCCATTTTTCATTTTTTCAATACTAATGGCATCGTCAAAGTCTTTGGAGTCAGCTCCGTCTATGGTAAAAATATTTTTATCCCGAAGGTCCATTCGGCCCTTTTCATCTTCTTCGGAAGGTTCTTGGGGAAGTTCCCTAGCATATTTTAGGGTCTTTTTAGAAAACTCCATAGGAATTTCCATTTCTTTGGCAATACTTAAAATTTCCACTTGAGGGTCATTTTTATTGCCTAGAATTTCTACAATTTCCCCTTCGGGGTTTCGGCCTTTTTTAGGCCATTTAACAATCTTTACAACGACCTTGTCTCCGTTTTTTGCCCCTTTAATAGCATTTTTTTCGATATAAATATCCTTGGAATAGTGGTGGTCATCTGCCAGAACAAAGCCAAAGTCCTTTTCTCTTTGGTCAAAAGTCCCAACCAGTTTTTCCCGCCCCCTCTTTAAGATTTTAATGATCTTTCCTCGACGGTCTTTTTCATCTACCATTTCCACAATGACATGGTCGCGGTCTAGGGCTCCTCCTGTATCTTTTTTATCAATGTAAATATCTTCTAGGTCATGATTGTTAGGCAAGACAAAACCGAAACCACGTTTATTTCCTTGAAATTCCCCCTGAATCAGATGGTTATCGTCCAGGCTTTGGTAGCGACCTTTTTTTGTTTGAATCAGCCTCCCTTGATCTTCCAATTTACTTAACAGCTTCCGCATTTCTTTACGCATGGGACCTTCCACTTCAAAGGCACTAAAAATCTCTTTTTCGCTTCTTGGTTCCTGTAAATACTCTAAAACTTTGTCTTGTATCAATCTCATCACCTATAACTTTGAACCAAAACCTGACCGTTGAAATAAGTTGCTTTCATAGGAATAGATAATTTGGTCCTTTTCCCTTTTCTTT
>JASBZN010000067.1 GCA_029983435.1 Urinicoccus sp.
GCGATTTCCCTATTTCCCTGGGCTATAGTTGCAATTTCACTTCCCCAGGCCATTTCTACAATAACCCTATCTTCTGGGAATAAACTTAGTCCTTGAGAGGCAAAATTATAGATCTTCCCCGTTGGTTTAAACTGAACCCCAACAACATCGATCATAAATATTCCTCCTGAATTTTTATTAATAGTCCTTCTATAACAAGTCGTGTATTTCCGTTCTTTTCAAGAAAATCTCCACTTTCTTGAATGTCTTTAATGATAGTATAAAGTGATGAATTTTTCAAGTTTTCTCCCTCCATCATAGGAACTTTATCCTTGTGGTAGAGAACTTGACTATCTCCTATTTTTTGATAGACCAAAACATCCCGGTAGTATTGGTTCATTAAGAATAAAAGATCTTTTATCTGGTCCTTGTGGTCCAGGAAAAAATCTTTTAGAACAAAGGGGTAGTCCAGGCTCTTGCGCCTAAAGTTTTGCAGCTTTTGAAAGAGCTCGTTTCGCAAGTGGAGCCAGTCTCCATCCTTTAAATAATCCAAGGCCTTGGCTGGACAACCTCCACTTAGGGCCACTGCTTCTTTTAAGTAGGGGTTTGACCCGTAGCCTTGGTCCAAAAGCCACTGGGTCAGGTCTTTTTCCTTTACTGGATGGAGGGGGATTTTTCTAGCCCTGGAAACCAGGGTCTCTAAGACTTGCCCCTCATGGACTACCGTTAAAAAAATTGCCACTTGATTTTGTGGTTCTTCCAAGGTTTTTAAAAGAGCATTTTGCCCCTGCGGGGTCAACTGGTCTGCTCCTTCAATTAAAAAAATCTGGCTCCCCCCATAATAAGAAGTTTGTTGAGCCTCTTCTATTAAATCCACTACTTCTTGCTTTTTAATGGATTCCCCTTGGGAAGAAACCCGATAAAAGTCTGGGTGGTTTCCCTTTTTAAGAAGGTCCTCTGTTTGGTCGTCCTTGGTTTTTTCCAGGTAAATTTTTGCCAAGTCCTTTGCCAATTGAGCCTTCCCCACTCCCTGGGGTCCTGTAATCAAAAGACAATGGGGAAGGGTATTTTGGTCTTTTCTCTTCTGAAACTCCTCAAGAATTTCCTCTTGGCCACAAAAAGGTCGACCCATTAATACTCACGTCCTACGTCTCCTGCCATATAAAAAACATGGAGCCGTTCTGTTTCCTCTTCAATTTCTTCGCTTATTTTGGAAAAGATTCCCTTGACTTCCTCTAGTCGCTCTTCTTTAATGGCAAGAATGACCGTAGTGTTTCCTTCTTTTAAAAATCCTCCAGAAGATGCTACCCGGGTAAACTGAATATTCTTTTCCAGGCACAAGTCAATTAAGTTTCCAATCCATTTATCTGGCACGATGGCCAATATCATCTTCATGGTCTCTCTCCTAGTAGCGAATATATTGGTCTACGTCTAGGACAAAGACGGTAGCCCCACCTACTGTAACATTCACAGGATAGGGAGCATAGGATTCCCCTGGCATCGTTACTGTTAAGAGGCTTGTGGCCACTTCCCGTGTCTTGCAATTTTTTTCAATAATATGCAATAAGTCCTTAACCCGTTCTTCTTCTAAGCCCATTAAAAGAGTGGTGTTCCCTGATTTCAAGAACCCACCAGAAGTAGACAACTTTGTTACACGAAAGTTGGCTTTGGTTACTTCTTCCACCAAGATATTGGCATCTTGGTCTTGGACAATGGCGATTACTAATTTATACATTCCCTTCCTCCAATATTTTTATACATTCTCTATAAATTTCTTCAGGACTTTGGCTGGCATCAATAACTTGAATGCCCTTTGTCTTTTCCAAAGCCTGATAGCCTTCTTGCACTTTTTTAAAAAAAGTATCTCCTGCTAATTCCAGCCGGTCTCCTCCCATACTGGTCTTTCTATGGAGAGTTTTTT
Source organism: Urinicoccus sp. (assembly GCA_029983435.1). Taxonomy (GTDB): domain Bacteria; phylum Bacillota; class Clostridia; order Tissierellales; family Peptoniphilaceae; genus Urinicoccus. The sequence goes on from JASBZN010000067.1 coordinate 1,901, forward strand.
CCCAGCCTACCTTTAAGTAAAAGGTCACGTCTGGTTGAAATCTCCCTGTGGCAAATTCATTAATCTTTAAAACTTGGTCTGGACCCAAATCCCTGCCATAACCTTGGTAGGCCAAGCTGGATAGAATATAGCGTTCACAAATAACTACATAACCTTCTTCCACAGCTGGCTTGATCTTTTTAAAGACGTGCTCAGCCCTGGAGGCTGCATATAAAAGCGCCTCGGTTCTTGGGTCCATTTCTATTTCAGTATTTTTTAAAATCATGGTCCGAATTTCTTCTCCCAGTTGGGTCCCACCTGGCTCTCTGGTTAAAAGAACCTTTCGCCCCAAATGGTCGTAATAGGTTTTTAATTTTTCAGCCAAGGTTGACTTTCCAGATCCATCGGACCCTTCCAGCACGATAAATTGTCCTTTCAATCCATCACTTCCATTCTCTCTTTCTGGTCCAAACCCTCTAAGTGGATTCCTTCCTTTAAATAAGCTTGAATTGTTTTTATATGGTCCGGTCCAATTTTTTGACCAGGAAAAATAATAGGAATTCCAGGTGGATACGGTGTAATAAAATCTAAGGCCCGGTATCCTAGAGCTTCTTTATAATAAAGACTTTTTTCTCCACCTGACCTTCTGTCAATGGTCAAATTTCTTTCTTCTAGGACAAGTTCCCTAGGCCAAGTTCTTTTTAGGGGTGGTCTTTTTTCTAGGGACTTTACTCCTTCCACCAAGGCATCTAAGTCCTCCTTGTCATCAAAAGCCGTTACTACCGCTAGAACAAACCGGTTGTCATACATTTCCATCGCCAAGCCATAGTCATAAAATAAACGGTCATAGAGGTCCTTGCCTCCATATCCTGGAACTTCCATTAGCACTTTAAAAGAATCTTTGTCAGGGTCCTCTACAAGACGAACCCCAGCCTCTTTTAATTCTTCCTCTTTAAGCTTTAAATAGGCATCCAGCTCTTGCAACTTTTCTCTTCCATTTTCATCCATCCAGTGGACTGCCTTGTCAATAGAAACCATCATCAGATAGGAAGGAGAGGTTGTAGTAAAGAGATTAAGTCCCCGTTGTAATTTTTTCTCATCCACTCTTGGTCCACTGTGGACTAGGGCCGTAGAAGTTAGACCTGGGAGCATTTTATGGACGGAATGGACCACAATATCTGCCCCAAAATTAAGAGCCGATGCTTCCTTTTTAAAAAAGGGAAGGTGCCCGCCATGGGCCTCATCTACCAAGATTTTGACTTTTTTATCTTGAGCATAGTCCATAATCTCTTTCATAGGAGCCAAAAATCCATAATAGGAGGGGGATGTAACTACTAAGATGTCAAGATTTTCTGCTTTTTTTAGGCTCTCTACTGAAAGACTTTTTGCCAAACCATCTGAGTTTTTTTCAACATCCAAAATTTCTATCTTTAAATTTAACAATTCACAAGCTTGAAAAACACTTCGGTGGGCATTTCTTTGAACTCCTACCTTATCTCCAGGCCTACTTAAGGCATAAAGACCTGCATAGATTCCCATGGTAGACCCGCCCATACAAAAAAAAGTCCGATGACTTTTGTAAATGGCAGAAATTTCTTCCATGGCATCCTTTAAAATCCCCTCTGGCTTAGCCAGGTTGTCTGTTCCGAAAGTTTCTGTTGTATCTAGGCTAGCTAGGTCTTGGTATAAGGTTTTCCACTTTCCCTTATGCCCCGGAAAATGAAAAGAATGCCTTTGTAATTTTTGCTTTTCTTTTAATTCTTTTTCGAGTGACATCCTTCCTCCCTTCCCTTTTATTGTACCACGTTGAGAAAAAAAGGTCATCTAAAGAAATCTCCACGAAAAAAAGACCCCTTAAAGAGGTCTCTCCTTCTTATTATCCTTTACTCTTCTCTTTCACTTTATAAGTCTTGGCTCCTAAGAGTAACACCGCCATCAACCCTAGGGCTAAGCCGAAATAGTAGGTTAAAAGCCGGGTTAAAATCATCCAAGTAAAAGCAGCGTCTTGGGGAACGTAGCCCTGGTAGACATTAAAGAAAATATCTTCTGCCGCTCCGACTCCTCCTGGTAAAGGGAGACTTTCCATAGATACTACCAGTTGGGACTGAAGGGCAATGGTCTTTATAAAATTTAGGTCTTGGTGGCCCAAACTCCGATAGACAAAATAGCTAATTCCGTAAGAAAAAACTAATAAAAACATATTCATCAGAAATATAGGAAAGAGTTTTTGGGGATTTTCTTTAAAATAGCCCCCATATTTTCCATATTGGACCATGGTTTTTTTCGCTGCCTCTTCATCAATCTTTCTGAAAAATATGACCTTTCTTTCCTTCATCTTTCGCAAAAATCCCAAAATCACTCTAGGAACTTTTTTTTGGCTAACCATGAGACCCCCCTGAAAGATGGTAAAAAAAACCTGAATAAGTAGCCCCAAATTCATCAATAATTGAATACGAAAAGGTAAATTTAAAAACAGCTCCTCGTAAAAACCATGAGCCAGGATTCCTATAACCACCATGGCCAGATGGTACATGGTATTAAAGACGACGAGGCCCATCATACAGGCAGCAAGGGGAATTTCATCTTGACTCATATAGTAAAGCTGGCCTGGTTGCCCAGCTGACCCTCCAGGAGATGCTGCAGAGAAAAAGTAGTCCGCTAGGGAGTAGCCATAGGTTCTTTTTAAAGGAACAGATAAGCCTTGGAGCTTAAAAATATATTGAAAGGTTAAGGCTTCCATTAGGATAAAGAAGAGAAAAAAACCCCCAGCACAAAATAAAAATTCGTAGTGACTAATGTTGGAAAAAATTTCCCTCAAGCTCGTTCCCTTGGGGGTGAGCAAAAAAATCGTCACCAGAGAAATACCGATCGCAAGGGTTGCCTGGATTTTGGTTCGTTTTTTGTTCATTCTTCCCACCTTCCCAAGGGAGCGGAGGTATCTTTTAAGGCTTCATGAAGACGTAAAACCAAATGGGGAATTCGTATCTTACAAAGAGGGTTCGCCGTCCCCTTACTTCCATCATGAAGAACTAAAACATGACCTGGCCCACTAAGGTCCAAAAGGCGCTGCAGAAGAGTTTCTTCTTGTTCCAACTTCCAATCTCCTACAAGGCCTGTCCAATGAACGATATCTAAATCATGTTTTTTACAAAAAAATAAGCTCGCCCAAGTATAGGCTCCATGAGGGGCCCGGTAGTAAGAAACGGGTATCCCCTGGTCTAGAAAGACTTGATAGGCTTTTTCTAGGTCCTTCTTTTGGTCCCAAAAAAACATCTTAAGGGGATGCTTATGGCTATAACCATGGATACCTACAGCGTGGCCATGATTCAATATCTTTTGAACCACTTCTCTTCTTTTAACCATTTCTTCTCCCAGGAGGAAAAAACAGGCCCGACACTGGCATTGATCCAAAACATTTAAGAGTTCTTCTGTCACTTCTGAAGGGCCATCATCAAAAGTAAGAAGAGTCTCTTGAACTCCTTTTTTAATGAGCTTTCTCCGACCAATCAAAAGAGGGATTATCCACAGAATAAATCCAATGACGAAAAGGAGCAATAAAATCATGCATGGTGTTTTCACTGCTTGCCTCCTTTTTACGAAAGATAATAAACTGGAAAAATAGTTCCCTTATAGCCTTCTTCCCTGTCTTTCTTTTGGTATTCATAGGGTCTTTTCCATTTTGAACCTTGATGAACCAAGTCTCCTAAATCTGGAAGCCCTGTTACCCTGTTTTTTCGCAAATTAATTCGGTAAGTGAGAAGATCTCTCCGAGTCCAAACCTTCATATCCTTGGTCAAGGGAAAGCCCCCTTGAATGGCTTCCAAATATTGAGCATTTCGAATTTCTTGAGACAAGTAGGGTTTAATATAACAGATGGGAATTTCCCAGTATAGGGCCTCCAAAATACTCATGCCTCCTGGCTTGGTAATACAAATATCTGCCCAATTGTAATGATTTTTTAAACTGGGTAAAAAAGGATAGGCTGTCACATTTTTTAACTCCCACTTTTTTAATTTCTGATAAAGATGGGTGTTTTTTCCACAGAGGACGCGAACTTCTGCCCCTTGTCTATCCCTTAGCTTTTCATAAAACCCCTTATTTTCTGGCAAGAGACCCAGACCTCCCCCTGCCACTAAAATATGGAGAGGTCCTCTTCTTGTGGGGTGTTCTACATATTTCTTAGGCCATCCATAGAGGTAAACTTTACTGTCTTGCACACCAAAGCCAAGCATAGATCCCCGGGTATATTCTGAGGCAACAAGATAGGCATCTGTTGTTTCTTGAATCCAACCTTCATGAGGGGTAAAGTCTGTAATCATAGTGATAAAAGGAGTTGAATCATAATAATTTTTTTTGTAGTAGTTTAGAAGGTGGGCCGCTGCCGAATAAGTAGCCACATAGACATCTGCCCCCTTATAGGCTTCCATAAGCTGGCAAAACTTTTCCCTTAAAGGATTTAAAAAATGGTAGGACAAGTTATGGTTCCCCTTGCCCGTTACCATCCTATTGAGATAGCGGGCTTGCTTGGCCCAAGTGCTATATCCCTTATAGATAAAATCTGCCTTTTCTGGAAACATCTCTTGAATAATATCCACTACTTCTACCTCGTGGTTTTTCCAAGCTTCCTTAAGGTAAAGAGCTCCCTTCATATGTCCTGCTCCAAACCGACAAGTAAAAATCTTAACCTTCATCTTTTTCACTCTCCTTGTTGCCTTT
>JASBZN010000068.1 GCA_029983435.1 Urinicoccus sp.
AGTTAAAATCATTAAAATTAAGATTCTCTGTCTGAGAAAGATTGTTATAAATAATAGTTTCAATATTATGTTTGTTTAAGTAAGTTTTAACAGCAAAGGCGATAGTGCTGTCATCTTCAATCATTAGTATTTTCAATTTTTTACTCCAATATTTCTAACCTGCTCCATATGAAATGTCTATATATTGCACCCAATATTCCTATTCACATTATACAGCATTCAAGAATAAATATTTACTTCTTTATTAAGAAGGAGGCCTGTTCCTTTTTAATGATTACCATTTACAAATTTTCCTCCGAGTCATTTCAAGCGACTTCTTAAAGTTCTTAGAAGCACATAAAAAAATCGGCACCAAGGTTTAAACCTGGTGCCCATTGTATTTAAAGGAATATCTTCAATGCAGTTTTACTTCTATCTTTTATTTTAAGGTCTGCGGCTGATAATCCGACCATAATCTCCATCTTTTCTTCGATATACCACGCAAACTTCATCGTTATCTGCATCAAGATAGATAAAGAAATTATGATTTAACAGATCCATTTGTAATATGGCTTCATCAATGGACATAGGCCGTAAGTCAAAGTCCTTATTGCGAATTAATTTTCCACCCACTTGTTCTTCGCTCGCATCAATTTTTTCTTGTTCAAAATTATCAAAGCGGATGCTTTCAGTGTTTTGGTATCTTTTCTTTAATTTTGTTTTATATTTACGCACCTGTCTTTCCAAAGCTTGGACTGCAATATCAATGGATGCGTACATATCATCGGTGCTTTCTTCTGCACGTAAAATATGCCCAGGTAAAAAGACTGTAATTTCTACTTTATGTTTTCCCTTTTTCGTGCTAAAAGTTACCTTTGCTGGAATTTCTTCTTGGAAATAACGATCCAATTTTGATAACTTTTTTTCCGCTTGCTCTTTTAGAGCATCTGTTAAGTCTAAGTTTTTACCCAAAAATTCAAGTTTCATATAAAGCACTCCTCCCTATGTTTTTTATATATACCCAAACTTTGTCTTTTCTATCTAAAACATCTCTTTTGCCTTTTATAGTGATTGTCAGGAGTAAAAAGGTTTGCTATACTAGGGTTGGTGATTTAACTTATGAAAATTTGGCATGTTCGTATTGGAATGCGAACATTTAAAACCGCCTTATCCGTCATTATCGGTCTCTATCTTTCCTATCTTTTGAATTTGCGGGCTCCCATCTTTACTTCTATTGCTTCTATCACAACCATGCAGCCCTCTTTTACCGATACTTCAGAGGCGGTAAAACGTCGTTTATTTACTTGTGTTTTTGGCGTTATCTTTGGCTATCTCTTAGCCCAAATAACTACAAACCCCTTAATCACACCTCTTATTGCAGGACTCGGCGTTATTTTTACCATTGTTCTTCATCAATTGACAGGGCAAAAAAATATGACAACCCTGGCCTGCATCGTCTTTGTTGCTTCCTTTGCCACAAAGACAGACCATGCAACCTATGGAATCAACCGTCTTGTGGGTACTTTTTTAGGCGTTGCTATTAGTGTTATCATTAATGTTCTCATTAGCTCTCCAAAAATTCATGAAGACTTTTACGAAAGTGTCGAAAAGGCCTATGAAGAAATCTACGGTCTCACAAGATCTTGTATTCTTCTTCCCTATCCTTCGGATTTATCTAAGCTGGAAGCAGCCATAGACAAGGTCAACAAATATTATAAGATGGTGGACGAAGAAATTCACTCCCCCTTTTATCCTGACAAGGATATTCAAATTCCCCATAATATGATTGACCTCATGAACGAAATATATCTGCGTTTTCAACTTCTAGAGGAATTAAAGCCCTTTAGACCTACCATCTTTGGAAAAAATGTAGAAACCATTGAACAACTCTTTGGTTATACCATTCTCTACGATGGCGATTTAAAACGCCAAGAGGCAGTTGTCTATAACTACCATATTGAAGTAATTTTAAAAGATGTCTTTCGCTTAAAAAACTTTGTGGAAAGTAATGCATTAAAAATCAACAATTAAAAAGACAGGGAAATAAATATTTATTTCCCTGTCTTTTTTATTTTTTTATCGATTTTCTTTCCCCGTCCTTGCCTCTTGATGTTTTTTCTTAAAGTATCTATCGGATAAGGAGAGACAAGCCACCAAGATAAGCCATAAAATCATGGGATGGTTTATTTTACCCATATAGACGAAAACAGATGCCATGGCCATTCCTAAAAGAAAAAAGATAAGGACTTCTAGGAAAAAAGGTGTCGTTACAGGCTTTCCCTCCCTAGAATCTTTTTTTCTTTGGAAATAAAAGATAGCAAAAATAAGAAAAGCCAAATAAACTCCCCATATTAACAGCTGATAGCTAGGCGTTTTCACTTTGTTTTGAAAGTAAATTACTAGGAAATTTAAAAAAATATAAACGAGGATTTCTCTTCTAACAAGCCCTCTCATTTTTTCTTCCTTTCTAAAAATATCCTGCTTTTTTCTCTTTTATAGAGAAAAGATTTCTATGGTACAAGTGTATTATATATATATATATATATTCAAGTCCTTGCCTATTTTTATTTTAAGCTTTTTAGAGCTTCTACTTTAAAGAAAATACCTTTTTCCTAAGAAAGGTCTTCGGCTAGTCTTGCACTTCCCCTCCTAACTTGCTATGATAAGAAAGGTTAGGCTCTAGTCAGAGCTTTTCACAGTAAAATTTCAACTTTTTAGCCTATTCAGAAGAGGCTGTTTTATTCTTTCTCCAGCTCAATAAAAACTTGGAAGTAGTCTCCGTCGATAATCAAGCGGAACTCACCTCCTAGGGCTTCTACTAAGTTTCTAGCAATATGAAGACCTAGACCGGATCCTTCCGTCGTTCGAGACCGTTCTCCCCGGACAAACTGTTCCATTAGCTCATCAGCGGAGATTCCTAAGCGGTTTTTACTAACATTTTTTAAGGAGAAGTAGTACTTCCTTTCATCTTGAAGTAGTTTTGCATAAATTCTTGTATTGTTTTGGGCATACTTACAGGCATTGGAGATTAGGTTGGAAAGAACTCGTCCCAAGACCTCTGGGTCGGTGTAGATGTGGGCATCTTCGCTATCAGAATCATAAATAAACTCCAAGCCCTTGGCAGAAAGTTGGGACTCAAAGTCTCCAAAAACCTGGCTCACTAGCTCGTTAAAGTCGATAACCATTTTTTTTACTTGAACGTTTCCAGATCCCGATTTGGAAGCGTCAATGAGGTTAATAACAAGACTCTTTAAACGTTCCGAATTTCTTCCTAAAATTCGGATATAATTTTTCGCTTCTTCATCCATGATTTCCTTACTACTTAAAATATCTGTGTAGTTAATAATGGAAGTAAGGGGGGTCTTTAAATCGTGGGAAATGTTGGTAATAAGGTCTGTCTTAAGCTTTTCCGATTTCATCTTTTCCTCTACAGCCTCTGTTAAGCCACTACGGATATTCCCCAGTTGAACCAAGGCCTTAATGCTTTCTTTTCCTGCCAAGCGAGTTTCCATTTGAGGCATCCCTAGATTTGCCGTTTCTTCAATCCCCTCCAGCAAGAGGATATACTGTACTTTTTCCTTTTCATAGAAGAGAATGAATCGGTAAACCCCACAGAAAATAAGGGTTAAGCCTTCTTGTAAAATAAAGAAGGAAAAAAACAACACAATGGCTAGAAGAATATTCAAGACGGTAAATTTTACAAAATAAAGGGATTTATTGCTTTCCCGCATAAGGGCTCCAGTAAAAAAACCTCGAACCCCTGGTATTGGCAGCAATTTTGCCAAACAAATCACTCCATCAAAAACAAGAACTCGAATTAAAAATTCAGGAGCATAGTTGTAATCAATATTAAACACACTTCCCAAAACACAGATTAGAATAAAAATTTCAATAAAGAGCTCCTCGATATAGGATCGATAGAAAACATAATCATAGAGTTTAGAAAAAAACCTCTTTACGGTTCTAGCCATACTTATCCTTCAATCTTATAGCCCATTCCATAGACAGACTTAATGAGGTCTGGTTTTCTTGGGTTAATTTCTACCTTATCTCGCAAGTGAGAAATATGAACACTAATAACTTTTTTTACATCGTGGGCTTCTTCTTCCCAAACGTCCTCATATATTTCATCGCTAGAGAAAACTCTGCCCTTGTTTTTCATAAGTAAATAGAGAATCTTATACTCATAGGGTGTCAGATTAACCGTTTCTCCATCTACCTTTACGGTTTTACTGGCATCATTTAAGACAATCCGGCCAATTTGTATTTCATCTTGGTTGATTTCTGCAGAGCCTAGGTTCATATACCTTCTTAAGGATGAGTTCACTCGAGCAATGAGCTCAATAGCATTAAAAGGTTTTGTAATGTAATCATCTGCCCCAACATTAAGGCCCAAAATCTTATCTGTAATTTCTGATTTGGCACTAAGGACAATAATGGGAATGTTGTTATTTTCTCTTATTTTTAAAATAGCTGTCATTCCATCCATTTCCGGCATCATAAGGTCCATTAAAATTAAGTGGATGGTTTCTTTTTCCATAATTTCTAAGGCTTCTTTTCCGTTATAGGCTGGAAAAACTTTATAGCCTTGGGCCTTTAAATAAATTCCAATTGCTGAAACGATGTCTTTTTCATCATCGCATACTAAAATATTATATTGCATCTTCCACCTCTTTCTTCTTATTATACAACAAGTCCTCTGTCTATAGGCTATCTTTACTTTTTCGCAAGAAAATCTTAGTGAAATATAAGGTATTGGGTATCTATAATAGATACGAAAGGAGATTTTATGAAACAAAAGCTTCAAGATTGGTTAATAAAGCACAAAAATCATCCCGTCGTGAGTTTTTTAGACGCTCTTATTTACCGAATTATCCATTTTGAAATTTTTCCCAGGGCGGGACAGCTTTCTTACTTCACAACCCTGTCCCTTTTTCCCTTCATTATTGCCCTTTTAAATATACTGAACTACACAACTTTTGCAGATCCTTCCTTTATTCGGAACTTGGTTTCTTACCTACCAGAATCCACTGGACAGATTATTCTCTCTTTTGTGGATCAAATTACGATAAACAGTTCTGCTTCTTTATTAAGTATTTCTTTGATTGCCGGTCTTTGGTCAGCATCTAGCGGCGTCCGCCAGCTAATTAAGACCATTAACTTGGCCTACTCTTTACAAGAAAGACGAAGTTTTCTCCAACGGTCCTTTTTAGGCCTTTGCTTTACTGTGGGACTCATTATCATGGTTGTCCTCTTACTTTTTTCTCGCCTTGTGGGTTCCCAATTGATTCAACGCTTAGCCAACTACCTCCCTTTAAATAAAGAGTTGATTTATTATCTAAACCGCTCCTTAGCCATTATTGGTCCAATCTTTGCCTTGATTTTTTTAATACTTCTCTATGGTTTTAGTCCCGATCTTTCCATTAAAAAACAAGGTATTGCCACCCTCCTTCCTGGTAGTCTCTTTGCCCTTGTTGGAATCTTGGCTGGAACCATTGGCTTTACCTACTATGTAACCCAGTTTGGAACCTACGCCATAACCTATGGCTATTTTGCTGGAATGATTCTTCTTCTTTTGTGGATTTATTTGGTCAATGTGGTTTTAGAAATTGGAGGTCAGATTAACGCTCTCCTCTATTTAAAAAAGCAAGATGCCCTTACTTGGCCCAGGAAAGAAACAGTTTTAAAAAAATTTATTGAAGAATAACTTAGTTGGCAAGACTCATGCCATAGATTTTCTTGGCTCCAGCTTCTTCTAAGGCTAGGCTTGCTTGATAAAGGGTGGCTCCAGTGGTTAAGATGTCATCCAAAAGTAAAAGAGTTTTTCCTTCTACTTCTTGACCCAAAAAGGCATTTTCTAAATTTACTTCTCTCTCCTTGACTGAAAGGCCAAGTTGCAGGGGAGTATTTTTTATTTTCTTTAAATGTCCCCTAAAGTAAGCTAGGTTAAAGAGCCTTTCTATTTCCAGGGCTACTGTATCCATGGGGTCAAAACCTCGTTTTTCCACCAAAGAAGGATGACTTGGAATAACAAGAAAGCCATCTAAATCTTTGAAGTGGGAATCCTGTCCCAGGGCGTAAATAAATAAGTGAGCCAAGGTCTTATATAGGTAGGTTTTATGGTTAAACTTGTAATCGGTAATCATTTGTCGTAAGGCACCCGTATAGGCAAAGCCAGAATAAATCAACTGGCCATTCTTTTGAATATAATCAGGAGAAAAGTCCATCCTTTCAAAACAGTCAGGACAAAGGTAGGGAATATCACCTTCTCCTTGCTGGCAAAGGTAACACCGATGGTCTTGAAAAAATTCTAGGAATTTCATAAAACTGTCTCCCTCTTTAACCGATCCAACAGTCCCGTTTTTGTTTCCAACTGGTTTTTTTTTTTTATCATTT
>JASBZN010000069.1 GCA_029983435.1 Urinicoccus sp.
GATTAAGTAAATAAAACAAGAAGGCAGGGATCGAAAGGTGCCTGTCTTTTTTTATCTTCTCCTTGTTTATCTTTACTGGCTTTGGATATAATAAAAGAGATAGACTAATCGGGAAAGGAAGGGGAAACCATGATTCAATTTGAAGTAAAAAAGAATATTGCCCATATTTGTTTAGATAGACCAAGTAAGCTCAATGCCTTAAATAAAGATTTGTTAAGGGAGCTTTCCAAAATCTTGGATAAGGTGGAAGAAGAGGAGAAAATTAAAGCAGTTTGCCTGGATTCTACTAGCCCTAAGGCTTTTTGTGCTGGAGGAGATATTGTTGAGATTTATAAACGAGTCCAAGCCACAGGGGAAGACCCTCTTCCGTATTTTCGCCGAGAGTTTACAGTGGATAAAAGAATAGCCAAGTTAAAAAAACCCATTGTAGCCTGTCTTAAAGGGGTTGCCATGGGAGGAGGTTTGGGTCTTACCATGGATTGTCCCATTAAAATAGTGGATGAAAACACCAAAATGGCCATGCCAGAAGCCCGTCTTGGCATGATTCCAGATGTGGGGATGGGTTATTTCTTTTCTAACTTGCCCCAAGGTTTGGCCCTCTATCTTTCTCTTACAGGAAGGACCATGAATGGGCAAGATGCTAAAAATATTTCTTGGGCTACTCATCTTATTTCCAGTGACAAGTGGGATTCTTTTAAAGAAGATCTTTTTGCTTTGGATTTAAGTGCTTGTGATGAAAAGGAAAGTTTGGAAAAAATAAAAACTTTAACAGACAGCTATAACACAGACATTGAACCGAAGTACAAAGAAGAGGACTATAAGGAAATGGACCAGCTTTTTGGGGGAGATTCCTTAAAGGAAATTCTCCAAGAGGTAAAAGAAAATCGCCCAGACCTCTACCAAGATTTGGAAGAAGCCTCTCTTTTATCCCTGGCCTTGATTTACTTGAAGTATGACTATGGCAAGGAATGGACCCGGGAAGAAACCTTTGATATGGACCTTAAAGTCATTGACTACTGCTACCATCAGGGAGATATGGTAGAAGGAATTCGGACGGTGATGGTAGATAAAGAGGATGAACCTAATTTCATCTACTACGACTTACAAAACCTGCCTTGGAAAGACCTCCACGAACTTTTAAAAGGAGAAAAAGATGGAAGAAGGTAAAAAAAGAAACTGGGCGGCAGGTGCCTTTTTCTTCTTTTTAGCCCTGGACCTTCTTTACTTTTTTCTTAAGAAAGAGAGTTTTTTAGCCCTTATTTATACCTGGGGCATCCTCTTTCTTTTGACCGTTTTTTCTGCCATAGCTGCTTGGAAAATCCATAGAAAAAATCATTTTATGGATCCAGAAGCCAAGGACTCCTTTCGAAAAAAACTATTAAAAAAAATCCAAACCTACTTGCCGAAAAAGGGGTCTCTTTTAGAAGTGACAAAAAGGAATGACGAAATGACCAGGCTTTTGCGACAAGGAAATATGAATCGTTCCTTGGGTCTTTTGGTTTTGGATCCAGATTTTTCCCCAGAAAATGACCTAGAAACTTACTACTGGGAGGAAAGAAACTTGTGTGGACCAGTGGATTCTATTTTTATCAACAATCTCTATGACCAAACTTTTCCAAGACAAGAAACTTTATCTTTTTTAGAAAATCTTTCCAACCTTTTGAAGCCAGGAGGAGAAATTTACTTCTTGGACCAAGAAGAGGGATCTTCTTTAGAAGAAGACTCCCTTGAAGATAGTCTTTCCCTATCAGGGATTAAGGAAAGTCGCCCGATCCCCTTAAAAGACATGGGCCTTTCAAACAATAAGCTGAAAGATTTGGATTTAGAAAGAGCCCTTTTAAGAATTTACCACTTGTAAAAAATTAAAAAACTTTTGAACCTTTTCTTCTGTCATGACCATTCTTAAGTGAAGGGGGGCAATTGTGAAGTTTACAAATGAAATGATTCAAGAATATGGTCCCAGTCTCTATCGCTTTTGTTTAACCTTAACAAGGGCGAAAGACTTGGCCGATGATTTGTACCAAGAGACCTTTATCTTGGCTCTAAACTATTCTCAAGAAATTCAAGAGGAAAGCTTCCAGTCCCTTTTATTCCGTCTGGCTCACCGTAAGTGGAAGGATAAACAAAGAAAATGGGCTCGGAGGAATAAACTGGCACCAGAAGTTTCGTCAGAAGAAGTCTTGAATTATCTGGTGGATACAAGCCCCTCTCCAGAAGATCAAGTGATGGAAAAACAGCGGGCCAGAGATGTGAATAAGGCAATTTTAGACCTAGAAGATGCCTATCGGGAAGTGATTCTTCTCTTTTACATGGGGGACTATTCTATGAAAGAAATTGCAGATCTTTTGTCTTTGCCAGAAGGAACAGTGAAAAGTCGCCTCTTCTATGGCAAGAAAAAGTTAAAACTTGCATTAAAGGAGTATGAAAATGACTAGAGATTGGATGGATGATTTACTGGAAGAGGAATTGAAAAAAGAAGGAACAGTTCCTCTCTCTGTAAACCAAGCCTTACTGGAAAAAGTAAATAAAAAAGAAGAAAAAAATGCCTTTAAAAAAGAAAGTATTGGAATTTTGATTCTAAGCTTGATTTATCAGGTCTATTTTCTTCTTCCAAGTTGGACTCTGGCCAAAAACTATTTGAGCTTGGGGAAAGCTCTACTCTTGGGGCATGTCTATGTTTTTTGTGTCGCTGCGACGCTTTCAACGTCTTTGGTTTTAATTGATAAGTGGAAAAAGGGGGAAATTTAAATGCTTATACCATTTTTAATGCTGATACCTATGGGGTTTTTACTTGCTTCAAGTATTTTGTTTGCCATTTGGGTTTATAAGGATGCAGAAGCCAATGGAGAAAATGGGGTCTTATGGCTATTGATCACATTGCTTATTCCAAACCTTTTAGGCCTTGCCCTTTACCTTCTGTTGGTAAAGAGAGAAAAACAACTTCGTTGTCCAAATTGCCACCACAACAATAAGGAAACAGCAAGTTACTGTGAGTTTTGTGGCCAGGAATTAAGTCCAGATTTATTAAAACAAGGAGAAACCAACCCCTTGTGGAAGTATGCTTTGGGACTTTTGATTGCAGGGATTATTAGTATCTTCGTTATTGTGTTTGGAAATATGGTATATCTTCCTTAAGAGGGCTATCTCAGATAGCCTTTCTTTTTTATTTACTTTTAAAATGGTATAATTAAGATAATAGAAAAAAGGAGGTTCTTATGGCAAAAGATGTAATTGTGGCCCTGGACTACCCGTCAGCAAAAGAGGCCTATAAGTTTTTAGACAAGTTTGATCAAAGTATCTATACCAAGGTAGGAATGGAACTTTTTTATAAAGAAGGACCAGAAGTGGTTCGGGAGATTAAAAAAATGGGACACCGGGTCTTTTTGGACTTGAAGTTTCATGATATTCCCAATACGGTCTTAGGAGCGGTGCAATCTGTTTTACCCTTGGAAGTAGATATGGTAAACTTGCACATTGCCGCTGGGAAAAAAGCAATTGGGGAAGCTAGAAGTCTTTTAGACCAAGCATCTAGCAAAACCATCCTCTTGGGGGTTACGATTTTAACTAGTATGGAGGAAGAAGACCTAAGGGATTTAGGAATTCAAGACTCTCTTAAGGAAACAGTAAAAAGATACGGAAAATTAGGCTTGGATGCTGGCCTTCACGGGTTGGTTTGCTCGGCTCAAGAAGTGGAAGACTTAAAAAAAGACCTGGGAGATTTTATAGCCGTAACGCCAGGGATCCGTCCTGCCCAATATGGACAAGATGACCAAAAGCGGATTATGACGCCAAGAAAAGCAGCCATAGCAGGAAGCGACTACATCGTTGTTGGTCGTCCTATCCGGACAGCCCAAGACCCTGTGAAAGCTTACTGTGCTATTCGAGAAGAATTTTTGAAGGAGGAAGTATGATTTACGTTGCAGAAACCCTGTTAAAAATTAAAGCCGTTAGCCTGTCCCCAAAAGAACCCTTTACTTGGGCATCGGGAATTAAATCTCCCATCTATTGTGACAACCGGCTTTTAATGAGCCATCCTCAAGAATGGACTACCGTAATAGAAGCCTTAGCGGCTATCATTAAAGAAAAGTATCCAGAAACAGAATACATCATGGGAACAGCCACTGCAGGGATTCCCCATGCAGCAGCCCTAGCTAGAAAGTTGGAATTGCCTATGGGTTTTGTTCGGTCCAAGGCCAAAGACCATGGCAAGGCCAAACAAATTGAAGGAGAAATCATGAAGGGAGTCAAGACCCTGGTTATTGAAGACCTCTTTTCTACAGGAGGATCTTCCATTGAAGCAGCCAAGGTCTGCAGGGATGAAGGTTTTGACGTTTTAGGAATCTTAAGCATTTTCACCTATGGTTTAGATCGGTGTGAAAAGAACTTTAAAGATGCTGGATTTGCCCATGATTCCGCTACCAACCTTACAGAACTTTTGGACCTGTCCATTGACCAAGGAGACATTAGTCCAGAAGAGAAAAAAGAAATTTTGGCCTGGAAGGAAACTCTTTAATTAAAAGCAGATTAGAAATGGAGGACTATGAATACACTCATCATTACAGGCGTCTTATTATTGGCCCTGGGAGCCATTAGAATTTCAAACCAATCAGGTCTTCCAGCCCTCTTGCTTTTCCTAGGTCTGGGGATGATTTCTTCTCTTTTGGGCCTAAATTTTCATAACTATCCTCTAGCAGATACTATTGCTACCATTGCCTTAATGGTTATTATGTTTTATGGGGGCTTTGGAACCAATTGGTCTATGGGAAAGTCTGTAGCCAGGGAGAGCATCCTCTTGTCTACATTAGGCGTGGTGGTAACGGCCTTGGTAACAGGGGCTTTTTGTCATTACATTTTGGCTTTTGATTTTTTAGAGTCCATGCTCCTAGGATCTGTTATTGGGTCTACAGACTATGCCTCTGTGTCCAATATTCTAGTGTCTAAAAATTTAAACTTAAAGTACAACACAGCCTCTCTTTTGGAGTTAGAATCTGGGTCCAATGACCCTACAGCCTATACCATGACCATGGTCTTTTTAGCGATTTTATTAGGAAGGGAAGTTTCAATCCCCCTCTTAATTTTTAAGCAGGTGGTCTTAGGGGCTGGTCTGGGCTTTGGCGTAGGCTATGCTTGTATTGAACTTCTCAAAAAATTTAAGTTTAATGAAGATGGCTTATTTGTCGTTTTTATTGCAGCCATCATGTTTGGCGTTTACGGCCTTGCCAGTAAGGTGGAGGGGAATGGATTTTTGGCCCTTTATATTACAGGCATGATTCTAGGCAACCACGAATATATAGGAAAGAAGGAAGTGGTCTTTTTTTATGATGGACTTTCCCACCTGGTGCAAATTATGCTCTTCTTCCTCTTGGGTGCCTTGTCCAACGTTACTGCCATTATTCATGCCCTGCCTTTGGGCCTAGCTATTATGGCCTTTATGTTTATCCTGGCAAGACCCCTATCTGTTTGGACCTTAATGAGCCCCTTTAAACTAAAGAAGAACCAAAAGGCTTTAATTTCTATAGCAGGTATTCGGGGAGCTGCCGCCATTGCCTTTGCCATTATGGCCATTAATACAGGGGTGAACCTTGAAATTGACCTTTTCCATATCGTCTTTGCCGTCTGCCTCTTTTCCCTTTTAATTCAAGGGTCCTTAATGGGTTTTGCCACCAAAAAACTCCAGATGTTTGACCCTAACGATACGGTCTTAAAAACTTTTAATTTTTATCAAGACAAGTCCAAGCTGGGCTTTATTCAAACTCGGATAAAGAAAAATAGCATGCTGGTAGGGATGAAAATCAAGGACCTTAAGATGGTTTTTAACTTGATTATTGCCAAGATTGAACGAGAGGGAAAAACCATTATCCCACGGGGAGAGACAGTGTTAAAGGAAGGGGACCTTCTTGTTTTAGGAGGAGAGAGCCACTTTGATCAGTCTGGCCAATCCTTGATGGAAATTAGGCTATCTCCTAGTCATCCTTGGACGGGAAAGAAGATCAAGAACCTGGAAATTTCCCAAGATGAATTAATCGTCATGCTCCAAACGGCCCAAGGTCACATCATGGTTCCTGGAGGGGAAACGGTGCTTCAGACCAACGACCGGGTGATTGTTATTCAAGATCAAGGGGATAAAGATCCATCTAGAAGATTTTATAAAAAATCGAAAAAAAACACCTCTGCTTCTTAAAAAGCAGAGGCTTTTTTAATAAAGATTTCCCGAGAGAACTACTTAGTATGCTCTTCTAAGTAGTTGATAATGTCTTGGGATTCATACATAGGTTCTTCATCAATAAATAGGCAGGGGACTTGTTTTTTGCCACCCTTTTCAATTAGGTAGTCCCGAGATTCT
>JASBZN010000070.1 GCA_029983435.1 Urinicoccus sp.
TTTTAGAGACACCCTTTTTATCGTAAATTCCAATAACTCCGCACATATTATCCTCGAATGCGGTCTAAGACTTTTTGGTAGCCTTCTGTTAGGTTCCCTAAGTCACGACGGAAGATATCTTTATCTAATTTTTCCTTTGTTTTTTCATCCCATAGGCGGCAAGTATCTGGACTGATTTCATCTGCAAGAAGGATATTTCCATCTTTGTCTGTTCCAAATTCAATTTTGAAATCTACTAAAGTAACTCCAATGCCATGGAAGAAATCTTTAAGTAACTCGTTGATTTTTAACGTTGTCTTCTTAATTTCATCATATTGTTCTCTAGTTACAAGCCCTAGAGCAACAGCATGGTCTTCATTCATTAGAGGATCGCCTAAATCATCATTTTTATAGGACAATTCAAAAGTTGGTTCTTTAAATTCAATTCCTTCTTCTACACCATAGCGCTTTGCAAAACTACCAGCAGAAATATTACGAATAATTACTTCTAAAGGAAGAATTGTCACTTTTTTAGCTCGCATATCTGTTTCATTTAGAGTTTCAATATAATGGGTATGAATGCCATTTTCTTCTAGCATTTCAAAAATTCTTGTAGTAATGGCAAGGTTTAAAGCTCACTTTCCTTGAATTGTTGCCTTCTTTTCCCCATTACCTGCTGTAGCATCATCCTTGTAGCGAATAATAATTTCATCTTCTTTATCCGTTCCACAGACAATTTTTGCTTTTCCTTCGTATAGTTTTTCCATCATATACCTCCATAAAATAAAAAAAGAGAACGTTCTTTTTCAGAATCATTCTCATGCAAATAAAGGGATAGACCTCCCCATAGACCAACTGTTTACAGTTAGAGTATGTAAGTCTGTATGCAAATAGTTTCCTGGGTTGTTTTTCTTATTTGCATAAAAAGTTAGAAAAGTCCTCTTAAAAAGATTCTCTGGCTCTTTACACCTATGAAAAACATAGCGAATACTCTTTATCATAGACCCCTCTAACCTCCCCCGTGACTTATTGTTCTTTCAATTAGTGATTATATCATAAATTTTCCCTTTGAAAAAGTAGGTAAAAAGATTCTTTACCAAAAACTTATCTTAGTGTTTAGAAAAATTTTTCCCGAAACAGGGATTAGGAAAATAAAAAACTTTCTTCCTTAAATAGGAACTTTAAATAGGAACTTTTCTCAGCGAAAAGTTTTTCTACTTTTAGGTCTATAAAATACAAGGTTGTTTTTCTTTTTTAACCAAAAGCCCATTGTCTATTTCTTTAAAGACACAAAAAAATCGTGGTGGAATCAAACCCTACCACGATTTTTAACTTGGTGCGCCCTGAGGGACTCGAACCCTCGACACCCTGATTAAGAGTCAGGTGCTCTACCAGCTGAGCTAAGGGCACAAGTTAATTACCTATATAGTATATAACTTGAGCCCTACTTTGTCAATAAAAAATTTTACCCTTATTTGATTTTTCCTAAAGCTTATTTTAACGCTTTATTCATACCTTAAGGCTTCAATAGGATCCAGCTTTGCTGCTTTATTAGCTGGATAGTAACCAAAAAAGACGCCAATAACCATGGAAAAACCAACGGCCACTATCACGCTAAATACCGAGGGAAGCGTCTTGGCTCCAATTAAATTGGACCCTACAAGCCCTAAAAGGGTTCCTAAAACAATGCCAAGGACACCGCCAATACTACAGAGAATCACCGATTCAATAATAAACTGTTTCCGGATATCATTTTTAGTGGCTCCCAGGGCCTTGCGGATCCCAATCTCCCTTGTCCGCTCTGTGACAGAAACCAGGAGGATATTCATCACTCCAATCCCCCCTACTAAAAGGGCAATTCCTGCAATGGCCGCCACTGCTGTTTGAATCGTCCCCATGGTAGATCCCACTTTTTTCATTTCAGAAACTGCAGAAACTATCCGTACTTGGGCCCGGCTATTGTTAGCAAAATATTTTTGGTTTAAAAAATCTGCCAGAGCCTGGGAATCTTCTTCTGCTTGGCTTGGATTTTTTAAAGAAATTAAGACATATTGGAAAACGTCCTCTTCATCATAGTCGGATGGCATTTCCCTAAACGCAGTAGTATAGGGCATGTAGAGGGTTGAGGTTTCCCCTTTGATGTCTCCTAAAAGGGCAACGTTGACCTTTTCATATTGGTAGACTCCCACGACCGTCAAGACCATGAGTTCCCCGTCTTTATAAACTTTTAGCTCACTTCCCAGGGCCTTGTTAACATCTCCCTTGTACATTTTATCCAGAACCTTGTCTGAAATCACAGCCACATTTTTCGATTTTTTTATATCATCTTGGCTTAAAAACCGTCCCGCCAAGAGCTTTACCTTGTCAGTTTTTATGGCTCCCGGAGAAGTGGACTGGATGTTGATTTTTATTTCGTTTTTATCTTGTCGGACCACAGCTGGACCTTCCGGTCCTTGGTAGATTACTTCATCCACCAGGTCTTTTTGACTTCTTTCAACATCTTCCATCATATCCTTTGTAATAAAATCCTCTGGATAATTTAAGCCCTGACCTCCCCGGTCTTCTTCATTTTTTGCTTCTACTGAAATATAGGCTGATGAACTTCCAATGGTATCAAAGGCCTCATCGACAGACTGGGTCATGGCAGACCCTATGGTTGTAATACCAATAACAGATGAAATTCCAATGATAATCCCCAGCATGGTTAAAAAAGACCGCATCTTATTGGTCCGAATTCCTTCAATGGATAGTTTAATGGTTTCTAAAATGTCCATTTAAAGCTCCCTTAAATTTCCATCATACATTTCATAAATTCGACTCGCTTCCTGAGCCAATTCCATATTATGGGTAATGACAACAATGGTTCTTTTTTCTTTTTCGTGGAGGGTGTGAAAGAGGTCCATAACTTGACGCCCCGTTTTGGTATCTAAGGCACCTGTCGGCTCATCTGCCAAGATGATGGCTGGATTGTTGGCCATAGCCCGGGCAATAGCCACCCGTTGCTTTTGCCCTCCAGATAGTTCGTTGGGTCTGTGGTCCATGCGGTCTTCCATATCCACTAGGGCTAAAAGTTCCTGAGCCCTAGCCAGGCGTTGGGCCTTTGGAGTTTTTGCATAGAGCATGGGTAGTTCCACATTTTTTAAGGCATTGGACCTGGGAATTAAATTAAAATTTTGAAAGACAAAGCCAATTTTTTTGCTCCGATAAGCTGATAACTCATCATCCTTAATGGTTTGTACATCCACTCCAGATAGTTCGTAGCTACCAGCAGTTTGCCGGTCCAAAAGGCCAATGATGTTCATTAAAGTAGACTTTCCAGACCCAGATTGACCTACAATAGATATAAATTCTCCGTCATAAATATCTAAGTCAATACCATGGAGAATTTCTAGTTCATTTTCTAAGCCGATATTATAGGATTTTCGAATTCCCCGCATGGTCATGAGTTTATCCATCTTGTTCCTCTTTTGGCTCACTAGTGACGGTAATAACCTGTCCTTCTCCATATCCTTGAGAAGTCGTTAGAACCTTCATTTTTTCTTTTAATCCTTCCCCTTTTATGGACGTTTCAAAATCGTTGGATAGGCCTACTATGACAGGTTTTAAAACAATTTTAAACTGGTCCTTACCCAGGTCTTTTAAGGTCAAGACATATTGCTTGTTTTCTCTTTCAAAAACAGCATCCGTTGGAACAGAGAAAGTGTTCTTTTCTTGGGAAAGAATATACTTAACCCGGACAGTCATTCCAGGAGCTAACTTGGACATGTCTGTATCCTTAATGGAAATAGTGGTTTTATAGTAGACGTCTTTACTGGGGGACCCATCCATTTTTTCTTCTGGACCAGGTGCTACAGAAAGGACTTCCCCAACAAATTTCTCTCCTTCTA
Source organism: Urinicoccus sp. (assembly GCA_029983435.1). Taxonomy (GTDB): domain Bacteria; phylum Bacillota; class Clostridia; order Tissierellales; family Peptoniphilaceae; genus Urinicoccus. The sequence goes on from JASBZN010000070.1 coordinate 3,867, forward strand.
CTGCATCTGAAGTTAAGATGACTTTTGTCCCTACGTGAACATCATTGATATTGTATTCTTTAATATGGGAATCCACTCTTAGGGTGTTGACGGTTTCTACCCGGACCAAAGCTTCCACTGGAGTTTGACCTACCTTGGCCTTGACTTGTGTAACCGTTCCAGAAACTGGCGCCTTGATTAGGGTTTGGTCCAAGGATTCCGTTAAAAATTTAATTTCTTCTTGGTCCATGTTGTTTTTCCCTGCTTGGGCTTGGTTTACCCCGTCTCGGAGGTTCGAAATTTCATTATCTGCCGCTACTTTTGCCCCTTCTAAGGCCTTCACTGCTTCATCATAGGCATTCTTTGCCACGTCCATGTTTTGCTTGTAGGTCTTTAATTGGTCTTTGCGGGCCTTGGCATTCTTAACCTCTTTGTCTGCAGAAAGTTGGGCATCGGTGTGGGCTTTTTCTAATTCCATTTTGCTTGTCCTAGCAACTTTGGTCATTTCTTCTCTTTCCTTATCCAAGGCATCTGCTTCTGCTAAATATTTATCTCGATCGCCTTGAAACCTAGCCAAATCTTCCGTCAGCTTCGCCAGTTGATTTTTCAGTTCATGTTCTCTTTGGGTCCATTGATAAATTTCAGATTGCCCAGCAGAAGACTTCTTCGCCACATCACCCGTAAACTTATTAATTTCTTTCTCTAAACTCGCGATTTTACTTTCTAATTCCTGTATCTTTTGTGAAATTTCTGGATTATTCCCAGATTCTGCTTTTCTCAGTCTAAGATCTATTAATTGCTTTTCCAAATCTGCTTTTTTAACATTTAAACTTTCCAAAGCTCCCTGCGCCTCGTTGATATTCGAGCTCGTCTCTGCAGATAGGGCTTCTAAATTACTGAGTTCCTTATTAATACTATCGATTTGTCTTTTTACTCTAGTAATTTCTCCATCCAAATTACCAGCCCAAGACCGATTGTTCATGGACTTTTGGGCATTTTTTTCCAAGTCGTCTCTTAGTTGAGTGTATTTCACATTGCCAAAACTTTCTTGGTAAGACAAATTTTCCCTTTCGGACTTTTCTGCAATAAGTTCAGGATGATACCCTTCGTCTAAAGACTTTTTATAGTCTTCATAAACTTTTTTAGCCTGCTTATAGGCATCAAAAGAAGCAACTAAACTAGAATTGGCTCCCTGAATTCCTGGGTTTGTTCCATTCTTTCTGCCACTAATAGCTTCTTGAAGCCTATTTTTTGCTGCAGAAATTTGCGCTCCCAAACTTTTGGATTGCGCCGCTGCAGCGGCTTCTTTTTGTGCAATTTGCTGTTTAATATCTCTTGCATCCAACTCAGCAATAATATCTCCTTTTTCCACCACATCTCCCTCTTTGACGTGAAGAGCTACAAGGGGTAACTGCTTTTCTGCATACACATCTACTGAGTCAGAACTGACAACACTGCCTGTTTCGTTTACCGCATTGGTAACGTCTTTATATTCTAAACTTACGATTTGGTTTTTCGTAACCACCAGATCACTATGAGGTCTTAAGGCTCTCATCACCCCATTAATGATTAGGGCAAGTAAAACAATTCCCAATAAAATGGAAAGTATTTTATGTCTTCCAATAAATGAACCTAGCTTTTTCCCAAAGCTCTTTAAAGAATTACCTATTTTTCCCATGTCCATCTCCCTTCTCTTTAATTATCCATTATATCCTAAAATTTTAAAAGTTTTTTTAACAAAAGTCTAATGTTTTCTTAATCTTTTCCTTTTGACTTGAAAAACAGGTCTTTATTCTAGTAAATTCTTAAATAACTATGTACAAAAGCTTCCTTTTTGACTAGAATAGAAGGTATTATTAGTTTTTATTACCAATATTTTTTGAGAGGAGATGTCGCTGTGACTCTTGTTGTTGCAAAATTCGGTGGAACAAGTTTAGCAAATGGCCGTCAGTTTAAAAAGGTTTATGATATCATCAAGGCCGACTCAGATAAGAAATATATCGTCCCTTCTGCTCCTGGTAAGGAACATGAAGACGATACAAAGATTACGGACCTTCTCTACCTCTTGTATGACCTATCCAGCCATGGCATCTCTTATAATGATGTCTTTTCCATGTTCAAGAACCGTTATCTTGACATTTGCCGACAAATCGGCATTGAAATGAACCTGGACCCCTACTTTAAAGAAATTCAAGAGGCCATTGAAGACAAGGCGTCTAAAGAATATATTTCCAGTCGAGGAGAGTATTTAAACGGTCTTATCCTATCTAAATACTTGGATATTCCCTTTGTGGATGCAAAAAATGTCATGCTGTTTAAAGCTCCTCATATTTTAGATGAGGAAAAAACTTACCAAGCCTTGAAGCAAATGAAAAAGTCCTTTGAGGCAGCGGTAATTCCTGGTTTTTACGGAGCCCTACCTGATGGATCTATTACACCTTTTCTCGAGGCGGCGGAGACTTGTCTGGAGCC
>JASBZN010000071.1 GCA_029983435.1 Urinicoccus sp.
CACTAGCCTTGGAGTCGCCTCCACCGGACGTTATCCGGCACCCTTGCTCTATGGAGCACGGACTTTCCTCATGACGAATCATGCGATTGACTGACTTACTCAAGTAAAAATTATACCATAAAAAAAGCCTCTAGGCTATAAGTATTCTAAGGGAATGGATTTTCTCTTCTCTCTAGAAAATTCATTAAGAATTACTTAAAAATCCCTTTCCAAAAGATTCAGAGCCACCTTATAGGGACTCTCTCCTTCTTCCAAAGCTTCTATTACTTCTTTTTCTTGGTTTCGAAGATTTTGTCTTAATTTTTCTTCTAACTGGTTCTGCATCCAGTGATAGACTTCTTTTTCTTTCTGCTGGAGTCGTTTCTTTTCCCACATTCCACTCGTTTCAAGATAGGTCTTATGGTCATCCAGAGCTTTCCTAAGATCCCCTATCCCTTTGGCTGGATTTTTTGAAGTCACTAGGACATAGGAACGATAGGCTTCGTCTTCCCTTAAGTCCAGAATCATTTCAAGATCTATCTTTACCCTTTCAAGGTTTTTATCATCCAGCTTATTAAGAACTAAAATATCCCCCAGTTCGATATTTCCTGTCTCCATCAGTTGCAGTTCATCTTCTATATCGGGATTTAAAACATTCACAAGGCAATCCACAAGGTCTAAGACTTCCGTATTTAAGGGGCAGCTCCCCACAGTTTCAAGTAAAATAAGATCACAACCATAAGCATCCAAAATCTTAATCATAGAAGAAATCTCTGGAGCTAATCCCCCTTCCATTCCTCTAGACGCCACTGACCGAATAAAAACATTTGGGTGGGCGAAAAATTTTGCCAAGGAAATCCGATCTCCTAAAAAAGTCCCTTGACTCACAGGACTTGAAGGAGAGACCAGAAGAAGACCAATCTTCTTATCTAATTTTATGTATTCTTCCACCAAGCCAGCTATTAAAGTAGACTTTCCCACCCCTGGCGGTCCTGTTAAGGCAACTTTATAAGCCCTACCTAAATAAGGATAAATATCTTCTAATAAATCAAGATATCCCTCTCGATGATTTTCTACAAGAGAAAGGCATCTTGCACAGGCTTTTTCTTGACCAGCTATGAGGTTTTTTAAAAGTTCCATTTTTCCATCTAACCCCTATCTATTTTGATATGTTGGTTTACGAACTCTACCACATCATTTAAATCTGTCCCTGGGAGAAAAACCTCCGCAATTCCCATTTCCTTTAAAAGGGGAATATCTTCTTCTGCAATGATGCCGCCAACAAAAACCAAGAGGTCCTTAAATAAGTCTTTTTCTTTTAACAAAGTTATAATTTCTGTTAAAAGTTTTTTATAATCCCCTAGTAAAATACTAATTCCTAAAGCGTCTACATCCTCTTGTAAAACTGTAGCTACAATTTGGTCTGGGCTTTGTTTCAAGCCAGTATAGATGACTTCCATGCCCGCTTTTTTAAACCGGTGGGACATGAGTCGAACACCAGAATCATGCTCATCAATCCCGGGCTTGGCCACTAATATACGCGTTGCCAATATCAAATCTCCTTTAAATCATTGTCTCTTTATTGGAGAAAAAGAGAAGCCTTTTTGTCTGGAAATAAGCTTTATATCTTTCCGTATCCGCCTTTATTCCTACAAACAATTTTTGCTTCTCTTTTTTACCATATTCCGTCTTAAGCTTCTAGATAAATCCCTTAAACCTATTTATTGTTCTTTCATTGTTCCCGTTTCCTTTAACCGTTGATACCAAGAAAATACTTCTGGTAAGATATGGGGAGTATGTTGTCCCGGACTTTCCTTAATCGCCCGATTTAAATAATCTTCTAATTGATCCCTGTAGTCTGGATGGGCACAGTTAGCAATAATTTTTCTTGCTCTTTCCACAGGATCCAGGCCCCTTAAATCCGCATATCCCTGTTCCGTTACAACAACCATAACGTCATGTTCTGGATGGTCTACATGGGGAACACAAGGAACAACAGCAGATATCACGCCTTTTTTCGCTGTGGACTGGGTTGTAAAAATGGAAAGATACCCATTTCGAGTAAAGTCTCCTGATCCACCTAGCCCATTCATCATATTGGTTCCAGAAACATGGGAGGAATTCACATTTCCATAAATGTCAAATTCTAAAGCTGTATTAATAGCAATGACTCCCAAGCGCCCCACAAGACCTGGATGATTGGATATTTCTTGCGGTCTTAAAATAATCTTATCCTTAATAGAAGGAAGGTCTTCTTTTAAGGTCGCAATTTTCTCCGGACTTAAAGTAAGGCTAGTTCCAGAAGCATAGTCAATCTTCCCACATTGGATTAAGTCAATAATTCCATCTTGGAGAACTTCTGAAAACACCGTTAAATGTTCAAAGTCAGACTCTGTTAACCCTTTTAAAATAGCATTTGCTACGTTGCCAACTCCAGATTGAAGGGGTAGAAGATTTTTCGGCAATCTTCCAGCTTCCACTTCCTTAGATAAGAAAGAAATAATATTTTTAGAAATGGCAAAACTTACATCATCAGGCTCCGTCATAGGATCTGCCTTATCAGGAATATCGCATTCCACGATGCCAACAATCTTATCTAGGTCACATTCAATGTAAGGCTTTCCAATCCGTTGTTCTGGTCTAGTAAGAGGAATGGGCTTACGATGAGGTGGTAGAGGCAAGTCGATAATATCATGCATCCCTTCCAGCTCTAAAGGTTGGGTTGTATTAATTTCAACAAGGACCTTATCCGCCAGCTTTACCCCAACATTGATCTCTCCAACAGACGTCGATGGAATTAAATAGCCTTCTTCTGTAATAGCAACTACCTCTATAATGGCCACATCAATTTTGCCCAAAAAACCTGCTTTTAACTCTTGAGGCACATGGGACATATGCATATCCACATACTTTACTTTTCCATCATTAATGGCCTTACGAAGAGTCCGGTTCGTTTGATAAGGAAAGCGACGACCAATGACCCCAGCATTTGTCATTTTTTCATCAATTTCTGGCCCAACAGAAGCTCCCGTAATTACTGTTAAATTAAGTTTTTCTCCATTTTCTCCTCTTTTTGCCAATTCTAGAGGAATCGCTTTTGGATAGCCGGCAGGCGTAAAGCCACTTACGGCAACAGTCATATCCTTTTTGATGACCTTAGCCGCTTCTTCTGCACTCATTAATTTATCTTTTAATTGTTTACAGCGTAAGCGTTGTTCTTCCATACTCTACCTCCAAAATAAAGAAACTCCTTAGAAGATCCTCCCTCTGAGCCTATTCCCGTTAGATTCTTCTATAATTGAAAATACGGCAGTGAATAAAAACCTACCCTATTAAGGTTTATCCACTACCGTATTCAGACTAATTAATTCACTTGTTTGCTAATTGTCTGGTAAATAGCTTAATTTAATACTACCACAAATAAACTAGATTTTCAATCCACACTCCCTGGCACAAAGCAGGAAATTAGCGGCTTAAATCACTTAAATACTTCTCCGCCATCATAGCAGCGGTAGCTCCTTCACCCACTGCTGTCACCACTTGTTTAAAGCCTTCATAGCGGATATCCCCCGCTGCATACACACCTTGAAGGTTTGTTTGCATCTTTCCATCCGTTTTGATATACCCATCTACTAAATCAAGCTGACCGCCTAAATAGTCCGTAATAGGAATATATCCGACATAAATAAAAATCCCTAAGCCATCATTGTCTCCTGTAGAACAGAAGCTTTTTACTTCTTTGGTTTTTACATTTTCAATAAGCACTTCCTTGGCTAGCTTATCCCCTTTAATTTCTTTTAAGACGCTGTCCCATAAAATTTCGATTTTATCGTTATTAAATACTCTTTCTTGTAAAGACTTGGCCGCTCTCAACTCGTCTCTTCTATGAACCAGGTAAACCTTACGAGCAATTTTTGTCATAAAATTCGCTTCTTCCACAGCAGAATCTCCACCGCCAACAACAAAGACATCTGCATTTTCATAAAAAGCGCCATCGCAAGTTGCACAATAACTGACACCTCTACCTGCAAATTCTTCTTCTCCTGGCACACCAAGCTTTTTTGGATTAGCCCCTGTAGTAATAATGACACTTAAGGTCTCATATTCCCCTTGGTTGGTTTTAATTTTTTTTACCTGACCTTTTAGATCCACCGATTCCACCATTTCCTGCTTAACTTCTGCTCCAAATGCCTTAGCTTGTTCCTCCATCCGCATGGCAAGTTGCATGCCAGAATGGCCATCAGGAATTCCTGGATAATTTTCCACATCCAAGGTCTTATTTATTTGGCCTCCAGCCATTTCCTTTTCAAGAATTAAGGTATTTAAACGAGCCCTCGCTCCATAAATGCCAGCACTTAGTCCTGCTGGACCACCGCCAATAATAATTAAATCATACATCTATTTTCACCTCTTCATTTATTTCTTCTTACTCTTCTTATTGTAACAGATTTATCTGCTATCTTAGGTAATTTATAGAAATTTATGCAAAAAAAGATGCCCAAACTGGGCATCTTTACCTTTTTTACTTAAACCTTACTTACGAACCATTGGTTTTCCGCAGCAAGTAAAGTCACAACACTTTTCTTGATTGTCTTGACAAGGTTCTTCGTGGTCACAGTCACATTCCTTGATAACTTCGATTTCAAAACCACAGTCTTGACATTTGTAAATTTCGCCTTTTTTCATTTCTCCACAAGATAGCATAATAAACTCCTCCTTAAAATAATATTCATTCATAAACACATGAATCACTGCTCATCTTTCAATTATCATTATACCCCTACGGGTATATTAAGTCAATGGTTTTTTTGAAAATTTTTAATTTTTTTGCTATTCATGTTTAAATCAGCTCCTCAAGAAGATAAAAGCATCTCTAGAGTACAATGTAATTAGGTAAAATACAACGGAGTACCTATAGAGATGCAAAGAGAATACCATAAAAGAAACGCATACAGCCACGGAGAAAACCGTGGCTGTAATAAAGTTCTAAGTAAATCAGCATCCTAGAAAAATATTTAATTGTTTACGTCCTTTAGATTTTACTGGGGCGGCTAACTTATTCTTGTAATTTAAAATTTTTAATCTTTTTATTCTTTATGTTCTAATAGTTCTTTTCTGCCTTTGGATAATTCCCTGTCCAAGTTCTTTCCTTCTTCATTTGTGCGTCACTTTTTAAGAAATAATTATAAGAGATTTTCTTTTTAGGAGAATCCCAAGTGGCGTCTAAGTGATACCACTTTCCATCTACTTCTACCAAGTTCCAAGCATGGTAGTTGGTCTTTTTTTCATATCCATAAACCACATAAGAATTAATATCTAGTTCATTACAGAATTGTGCAAAAAGTCTTGCGTAGGAAGTACATGCTCCTCTTCCCTTTAGAACAATAGCTTCTGGAGTATAGATGTTTACTCCTTCATAGATTTCTTGATCACAATAGTATTGTGTTTTCTTTCCAATTGCATCATGAACTTTCTTTACCTTTGTGTAAGTAGAATCTTTCGCCGAAATATTGGCTTTAATCCAATCTTTAACATATTTGTCCGTAGCTGCAACTTGTTGGTCACTGGATGAATAGTCAACTTTAAAGGTTACGTTATTTCCTACATAGGAAGTTCTTAATTTTTGAATTCCCATTTGTTTTTGTGCTTGAGAGTCTAATATTTGATCGGATAATTTTTTTAAATCCGTTCCTGGATTTACAGTTAAGGTAATCTCTTTTTCTCTTTGATAAATTTTGTCTTCAATGTAAGCAAGGGCTTCTCCACCATTATTAGAGGGGGCATTCTTTCCTTGATTTGTCGAATCTATACTATTATTATGCGTTTTGTATTGATTACTAGATGGTGCAGCCAAAGGCATAGATTCATGAGCACTTTCAAAATTTCCTTCTTTATACTTAAGACTTCCTCTATCCTCATTAAAGAATGCTAGTGGTACTTGATTTGTTAAATCTATACTATTATTATGCCCTTTGTATAGATTACTATCGCATAAGACGGAACAAATGCCTTCTTGCCCATTTAGCAAATTTTCTTCTCCAATGTTAAGAGTTCCTTGATCTTCACCGGAAAATACCATGAGGTCTTTATTTAATAAATCTATACTAACATTATGTATATTGTATTGATTTGTAGCTAGGGAGGCTAGGGAGCTGGATTCATACCCGCTTATTACATTTCCTTCTTTCATATCATTGGTTGCAAAACTAAAGTTACTGACTGCTAGCCCTAAAAAACTAG
>JASBZN010000072.1 GCA_029983435.1 Urinicoccus sp.
ACGCTGGTTGCTAGTAATTTTCTAAGTGATTTTTTCATTGTAAGCTCCTTTCCCCCTTAAATAAGGTTTTGTTTGTAAATCTTATTCTTGTTAATGCATATATATCCAAAAAGATTTACTTTAATCATGAAAACGATATTTTATTTCTTGTTTTTATTTTATCACAATTTTTGTGTTTTGGCTAGCCTATTTTTAAAATCCTTTAATTTAGCCATTTTTTCTTTCTATTTTATAGTAAAACACTAGAGATAAAGCGGATTAAATTTTTTCTTCCTTATGAAAACATTTTCTTCATCTCTAGTTTATTACTCTAGTTTCATTGAACGTCTATTCTATGCTCTTTGTTGTAATAAAATTTTTTCATAAAAAAAGAGATAGCTCTTCGCTATCCCTAATTTATTTACATTTATTTCTTATTAGCAACTACAATAAAGTTCTTTTAATGTCCCCTTAATTCGATAAGGTGTGTGATGAATATCTTCAATCGTTTTGCAATTGGTCAGTACCATTAAAATTTTCATCTTATGCATGAGTTGCTCTAAAAAGAGATGGGCATAATCATAGCCGCCTCGAACCAAATAGTTTAAAATCTCTCCAGACATAGCACAAAAATCCGATCCCAAAGCTAACGCCTTCAAACAGTCTTCTGCACCTCTAATTCCTCCAGAGCCGATAAGGGTTAAATCTTTCTTTTTTAAATCTTTGGCCAGAAGTAGGCAAAGAGCTGTTGGATTTCCCCAATTAAAGAGTTCTGAGTAATCTTCTTGTGGATACCTTAAATTTTCTACTTCAAAAAAGTTTGTTCCTCCGAAGCCAGCAATATCTACATACTTAACGCCTAGATCGTAGAGCTCTTTTACTACTTTGGGGCTCATGCCAAAGCCAACTTCTTTTACGATAACAGGTACTTCTAGACCTTGAACAATATTTTCTATATTTTTTCTAACCTGACTGAAATCCCTGTCTCCTTCTTCCATAATAAGTTCTTGAGCAGGGTTTAAATGGATTTGTAGGGCATCCGCTTGAATCATATCGACTGCTCTTTTGGCATCTTCTAAGCCTAAAAGTCCATTGATATTCCCAAAAACTAAACCATCTCCAATAATTTCTCGGACAATCTTAAAGCTCTCAATGGCATCTGAATCTTCCAGGGCAATAGTTTGAGATCCAACTGCCATAGGAATATTAAAATCTTTAGCCAGGTGGGCAAGGCTCTCATTGATGCTTTCTGCAAAATCAGTTCCTCCTGTAATTGCATTGATCATAAGAGGAAAACTAATCTTTTTATCCATAACGTTTAAACTGGTATCAACATCATCGTAAGCAAAATCAGGCATGGAATAGTGTTCGATAAAAACATCTTTAAATAAAGGGTCTCCTTGATAAGTTGCCTTTAAATAGTTTTCTATATGTTCTTGTTTCCTATATTTACGCATTCTTATTCCCTTTCTTTTTACTCACCTAATCATACCATATCCAAGTTCTGACAACAAGTTCCCCACTTTTCGAAAACCCTATACCTTCATTTTTAAAAGCTTGTGAGATTTACTGACACATTATACCACAAAATTCTTTGAAGCTGATGTTTTTTCTTTTGAAAATTAGAAAAACGACCCCTCCGAAGAGTAGGCCGTTTTTTCTTAAGCAAATTTTGCCTTAAAATTTATTTTTCTGCTGCTTTTTCTTTTAACTCACGAATTTTCTTCATGGATTCTATAATAGAATCTGCCAAAGCATTCATATCATTTTCATTTGCTTCGTTAAGAGAAGTATTTAAGGTTACACGTTCGTTTAAGACGTCAAACATCTTCAAGTTTTCATCCATGTAATCTTCCATCTTATCCCCTACTGTACAAGCCCAAGAACCATTTTCAATAATTGCAACGGTTCTATTTTGAACATTTAAGGCTTCTAAGTCAGCTAGGAAGTTTTTCATAATAGGATAAATTCCTAAATTATAAGTTACAGAAGCTAAAACTAAATGAGAAACTCTAAATGTTTCAGAGATTAATTGGGAAACATCTGTATTGGAAACATCATAAACGGAAACATTTGTCATTCCCCGTTCACAAAGTGCAGATGCAAGAGCTTGTGCTGCATATTCTGTATGACCATACATTGAAGCATAGGCAATCATAACCCCTTCTTCTTCTGGTTCATAAGTTGCCCAGTGAACATACTTATCAATGAACCATGGGATATCTGTTCTCCAAACGGGTCCATGAAGAGGACAAATCATTTTAATATCAAGAGTTGCCGCTTTCTTAAGAACATCTTCAACAAAGGGACCATACTTTCCAACGATGTTGGTGTAGTATCTTCTCGCATCATCTAGCCAATCTCTTTCGAAGTTAACTTCGTCATTAAAGAGTTTTCCATCTAAAGCACCGAAAGTACCAAAGGCATCTGCAGAGAATAGGGTACCTGTTGTCGTATCAAAACTTAAAATAACTTCTGGCCAGTGAATCATTGGAGCTTCTACAAAGGCAAATTCGTGTTTACCGAAACTTACACTGTCGCCTTCTTTAACAATAATGCTTTGTTCATCTTCGACATGATAGCCAATTTGACGCATAATTTGGAAGCCTTGTTCACTAGAAATTAATTTTACATTTGGATATCTTAAAAGAATTTCATCAATAGCTGCAGCATGATCAGGTTCCATATGGTGAATAACCATATAGTCTAAGTCTCTACCATCTAAAACTGCTTCTACATTTTGAATATATTCCTTAGCAATAGACCAATCTACTGAATCGAACAAAACAGTTTTTTCGTCCAGTAACAAGTAAGAGTTGTAAGACACTCCTCTTGGAATTGGGAAGATATTTTCAAATAATGCTAAGCGATGATCATTTCCCCCAACATAGTATAAATCATCTAGTACCTTACGCACACAATACATACTCTTTTTCCTCCTTACTTACGATCTGCCGGAAAATCTTCTTGGATGAAATTTTGTTTTTCTTCTTGGCAGTGTGGACAAATCCAATCATCTGGTAATTTATCGAAACTAGTTCCTGGATCAATTTCTCCTTCTGGATCTCCTATTTCTGGGTCGTATTCATATCCGCAACCAGGACATACCATTACTTTGTGGTTTGGTGCTAATTTTCTTGGTTTAGAACGACGAACCTTTTTCATTGGAGGCGCTTCACCCTTTTCACCAGTATCTAAAGCTTCTGCCAATAATGGCATAATTTCAAACATATCTCCAACGATACCATAGTCACAGTTCTTGAAGATTGGTGCATTGGCATTTTTGTTGATTGCTACAATTGTTGCTGCATTTTTAATTCCCTTTAAGTGTTGGCTAGCCCCACTAATTCCACAAGCAATGTAGAGGTTACCATTGAATTTTTGACCACTCATTCCAACATAGCGATCAAGGGGAACTAATTTTAAGGTTTCTGCAACAGGTCTGGAACTACCTAAGGATGCTCCAACAGCTTTTGCTAATTCTTCACCATAATGAAGGTTTTCTTTTCCTCCGATACCTTTACCGATAGAAACAACTCTTTCAGCATCATAAACTGGTGTATCCATTGGAATTCCTACAGTAAAGTCATAACCGTCTTTTTTTAAATTTTCAACTAAAATGTCTACTGCTTCCTTTGGGGTATCTGCTTTTATAATTTCACGTTTACGGTTCCCTGTAATAGGTCCATCTTTTTTAGCTGCTGCTTTCGCTCCTCCCCCGTGTGAGGACTTTCCCAGGCGGCCAATAATGTGAGATGCAACAACAACATCCATGATTTCATTTGTTCCTTCATAAATTGTTGTGATCTTTGCATCACGATAGAAGCGTTCCACTTCCATTCCTTTAAGGTATCCGTTTCCACCATGCATTTGAAGAGCGTCGTTGACAATTTCAAGAGCCTTGTCGGAAGCGTATTTCTTAGCCATGGCAGCTTCCATACCGTAACTTTCGTGATTTTCTTTTAATTCTGCTGCACTGTAAATTAAGAAACGAGCAGCACGTAATTTAGTTGCCATTTCAGCAATTTTAAAGGAGTTAATTTGTTGAGCTGCAATGGGCTTTCCAAATTGGACTCTTTCTTTGGAATATTGTAATGCAGCTCCGTATGCTCCTTGAGCAATACCAAGTGCTTGAGAAGCGATTCCGATACGACCTCCGTCAAGGGTTTGCATTGCAATACGGAATCCTTGACCTTCTTGACCTAAAAGATTTTCCTTAGGTACTTTTACGTTATCAAAGATTAATTCTGCTGTGGAAGAAGACCGAATACCTAATTTGTCGTAGTGGTCTCCAAAGCTAAATCCTTCCCAACCTTTTTCTACGATAAATGCGGAAATACCGTGGGTTCCAATGCCTGGATGTGTTACAGCAAAGACAACATAGGTATCTGCGTAAGGAGCATTGGTGATAAAGATTTTTCCACCGTTTAAAATATAGTGGTCTCCGTCTAGAACTGCAGTTGTTTGTGTTCCACCTGCATCACTTCCTGCTTCTGGTTCTGTAAGACCAAAGGCACCAATCTTTTCCCCTTTTGCCAAAGGTACTAAGTATTTTTGTTTTTGTTCTTCCGTACCAAAAGCTGCAATTGGATAGGATCCTAAGGATACGTGGGCAGATAAGATAACGCCAACGCCACCATCTACTCTTGATAATTCTTCAACAGCAATGGCATAAGAAATAACGTCTTCTCCTAGACCGCCGTATTCTTTTGGATAAGGAACTCCCATAATGTGGAGTTCTTCCCCCATCTTCTTTACAATTTCTTCTGGAAATTCATTGTTTTGGTCGAGTTGAAAAGCGATGGGTTTAACCTCCGCTTCTGCAAATGCGCGAACTTTCTTTCTAAACTCTTCATGCTTTTCACTGGTTTTAAATAGCATGTTTGCCTCCTTTTCTTGAATCAAGCACTCCATAAAGAAATAGTGTACTATGAGACTATAGTATCATAGCATTTTCTTTAAGTCAAAGGTTTTCTTCCACAAAAAAATACACTTCTTCTGACAAAGTTTTTAAGCGATTGCAAAAGGGTGAATTTCTCTGTTTCTCTTTTCGAGTCTGACTCAACTCTTGCTCCTTGTTTTTTACAAAGTTTCATTCTTTCACTATTTTTTATGTACCCTATTTCTTATAAAACAAACAAAAAAAGTCACAAAATTCTGTGACTTTTTTCATCTCATATTTTCTTTTCATAGAGGCGGTAAATAATATCTTTTACTGCTCCAATTTTTTCAATGTCATTAATCATGAGCTTGTTATAGTCCCAAATAGTAGAACCCTCTACTTCTTCATATCCTAGCTTCATTGCACTTTGAAATAATTTATAATAAATAGCAGCAGAAACTCCCTTGGAACGGTAGGCAGGAATGACAACTAGAACAAAGGCCCGAACTCGTTTAATTTTTTTCCGATGAAGAACAAATTGTAGCATTTGGATTGGGCCAAGTTTCCCTTTAAATTTAATGAGGATTTCATTGTAGTCTGGCAAGGATAAACCAAAGCCAATGGGTTCTCCTTGGTTGGTTCTAGCAACTACGATTAGATCATCTATAGCATAGGGAGCCAGCTGACTGAAAATGTTGTCCACATCTTTTTTTGTTATGGGTTTAAAGTCTTCCCAATCTGAAGGGAGCCCTTCTGCTAAAATTTGATGAATATCGTCTTTTTCTCTTTGAAGATTGCGCTTAATATCTACCGTATCCACATGGAACTTATAACGCTTTTCAACTAGGGGAAGGGTTCTTTCCAATCGATCTATCTTTGCTTGTAAGTTTTTGGGGGTTGCCGTATAGGCAAAGACATCATGATATTTTTTTAAACCATAGGCCTCCATTTGGCTTGGGTAATAAGATAGGTTGTAAGTGTTCATAATAGAGGGTCTTCGATCGAAATGATTAATCATAAATCCTCGATGATCATCTCCTCCAGGAAGGGTATTGGTTCCTCGAAGGGTGTCCATGCCCTGTTCTTTAAAAAATTCTACACACGCATCTAAGAGAGCATCCGCTACTTCTTGGCGATCAATGGCTTCATACTCGCTAAAGTAACCAACTTTTATCTTTTGAAACTTATTTAAATCTTCATCAATATAGGCCAGAACTCGTCCAACAAGTTTTTTTCCATCATAGGCTAAAAATAGCTTATGAGGAAAATCGAGAAGTTCGTTATTTTTTCCTTTTAAGTATTTTAAATAGTCTGAACGAATGGGCTGAACCCAGTAGGGATTGTCCCGATAGAGGTCT
>JASBZN010000073.1 GCA_029983435.1 Urinicoccus sp.
ACCGTTTGGTATTTAAGTTATACATATTCCGAGACCAGTTTTCTATCGTGGAAAACCGGCAGGTGGATTTTTTCCCAACAAAAATTTCTACAGCTCCAGCATGGATATTTAAGACATTATACTTAGGAGCAGAGCAACCTTCAATGAAGTGACAATAGGCATCGTCTTCTACAATAATCATCGTATGCTCAAATTGTCCAGCTCCTGGCGCATTTAAACGGTAGTAAGATTGAAGAGGAATGTCTACATTTACTCCCTTAGGAACATAGACAAAAGATCCCCCACTCCAAACAGCATAGTGAAGAGCCGCATATTTGTGCAGGCTGGGAGAAATCGCCCGGCCAAAGTATTCCTTTACCAAGTCTTCATGTTCCCGAATGGCTGTATCAAAATCCGTATAAATAACCCCTTGGTCCTTTAAATATTGTTGCATAGAGTGGTAAACCACTTCTGAGTCATATTGGGCGCCAACACCAGATAAAAACTGTTCTTTTTCCGCTTCAGGAATCCCCAAAGAGTCAAAGGTGTTTCGAATGTCTTCTGGTACATCTTCCCAATCCACTGATAAATCTGCATCTGGACTGATATAGGTTGTAATTTTATTAATGTCTACTTCCGATATATCGGGTCCCCAGGTTGGATTGTCTAGTTCGTTAAAAAGTTTTAAGGCCTTGAGACGGTAGTCCAACATCCATTGGGGCTCTTGTTTTTTCGCAGAAATTTTACGAATAATTTCTTCGCTAATTCCATTTTCTAGCTTGTCGCGGTATTTTACCTCATTTTTTAGGTCATAAATTCCGCGGTCTACATCTTGAATTTCAGTCTTCTTGCTTTTGCCCATGATCTACCTCATCCTTTATCCAACCGAATCCTTCTTTTTCAATTTCATGAATCAAGGACTCATCCCCATTTTTCACAATTTTTCCATCCATAATAACATGAACTTGGTCAATGGGAATATTATCTAAAATTTCATTGTGGTGAGTAATAATCAAGATAGAATTTTTTTCCGATAAGAAATTTTCAATTCCCTTGGACACAACACGAACGGCATCCACATCAAGACCAGAGTCCGTTTCATCTAAAATCGCCAATTTAGGTTGTAAGGTCAATAATTGTAAAATTTCATTTTTCTTCTTTTCTCCACCAGAAAAGCCAACGTTTAAATACCGGTCTAGGTATTTTTCGTCCATTTCTAAAAGGTCTGCATAATCTAATAACTTTTCATGGAAGTCAATAATCCCAATATTATCTTGGTTGATTTCTTGATTCGAGGTCCTTAGAAAATTTTCTACAGTTAAACCTGGCACTTCTACAGGACTTTGAAAAGACATAAAGAGCCCCTTTTTTGCCCTTACATCTGTCGTATCTTCTAAGATGCTTTCTCCATCCAATAAAATATCCCCTTGGGTTACCTTGTATTCTGGGTTGTTCATTAGGACGTTAGCCAAAGTGGATTTCCCAGATCCGTTAGGTCCCATAATAACATGGATTTCTCCATAATTAATTTTTAAGTCTATGCCCTTAATAATCTCTTGGCCAGGTATCCCAGCAGAGAGATTTTTAACTGTTAGTAAATTTTCTTTCATATCCTTCCTCCTTACAAGCTCCATATCTATCTTAAAATTTTTCAAACTCTTAATTTGTACCTAAGAGGTACACTTAACCTATATAAGGTTACCACGCTCTGGGTTTTTTGTCAATGAAAAAGCCCTTAATAATTAGTATTTTACCAATCTTCCAGTATTTTTCAAAGGGAAAAAAATATCCTTGTTTTTTTATATTTTATCCTCTTAATTTTTTATAAATTCTTAAGAAAACCCAACTGTTTTTATTTATACCCATTCTTTCTTAATATAAATTTTCCCAACAAAAAAAGACCTCCTAGGAGGCCTTTTTTATTTTTACATCATACCCATTCCTGGAGCTCCACCCATGGGTGGCATTGCTGGAGTATCTTCCTTGATGTTGGCTACGGCTGCTTCTGTTGTTAAAATCATGGATGCAACACTTGCTGCATTTTGAAGAGCAGACCGCGTTACTTTTGTTGGGTCAACAATTCCTTCCTTCATCATGTCGATAAATTCTCCATTGTAGGCATTATAGCCCATTCCTGGTTCTAAAGAACGAACTTTTTCTACAATAACAGAACCTTCTACTCCTGCGTTTTCAGCAATCATACGCATGGGTTCTTCTAGAGCCCGAGTAATAATGCTGACACCTGTTCTTTCGTCGCCTTCTACTTGGTCTAAAAGTTTTTCCAACTCGCCAATAGAATCTAGAAGAACAACTCCACCACCTGGAACAATTCCTTCTTCTACAGCTGCTCGAGTTGCTGCTAGAGCATCTTCAATGCGAAGTTTCCGTTCTTTTAATTCTACTTCTGTTGCAGCACCTACACGAATCACTGCTACTCCGCCAGATAATTTTGCCAAGCGTTCTTGTAATTTTTCCTTGTCAAATTCAGAGTCTGTATTTTCAATTCCTGCGCGGATTTGACCAATGCGGTCTTCTAAAGCTGCTTTTTCTCCAGCACCGTCTACAATAACTGTTAAGTCTTTTTCTACGCGAACTTTTGCTGCGCGACCTAACATGTCTACGCTGGTTTCTTTTAATTCTAATCCTAAATCATCTGTAACTACTTGACCTCCCGTTAAAACGGCAATGTCTTGTAACATTTCCTTACGGCGGTCACCAAAGCCTGGAGCTTTAACTGCTACAACATTTAAGGTTCCACGTAGCTTGTTTAAAACAAGAGTTGCCATGGCTTCGCCTTCAATGTCTTCAGCAATAATTACAAGAGGTTTTCCTGATTGAACTAATTCTTCCAAAACAGGAAGTAAATCTTGAATATTGGTAATCTTCTTATCGGTAATTAAGATATAGGGATCTTCTAATTCTGCTACCATCTTTTCAGAATCAGTTACCATGTAAGGAGAAACATATCCACGGTCAAATTGCATTCCTTCTACAACTTCTAAGGTTGTTCCAGTGGATTTTGATTCTTCCACTGTAATCACTCCATCTTTTCCAACAGTTTCCATGGCTTCTGCAATTAATTTTCCTGTTTCTTCACTAGCAGAAGAAATAGCTGCAACATTGGCAATGGATTCTTTGGTATCTACTTCTTTGGAGAATTTCTTTAATTCTTCCACTGTTGTATCCACTGCTTTTTGAATTCCCTTTTGAAGAATCATGGGGTTTGCACCAGCTGCTAAGTTTTTTAAACCTTCACGAATAATGCTTTGCGCAAGTAAGGTTGCTGTTGTGGTTCCGTCTCCAGCCACATCATTGGTTTTAATGGCAACTTCTTTTAATAGTTGAGCTCCCATGTTTTCGAATTTATCTTCAAATTCAATTTCTCTTGCAATGGTTACACCATCGTTGGTAATAAGAGGTGCACCAAATTCTTTATCTAAAACAACGTTACGACCCTTGGGCCCTAAAGTAACTTTTACGGTATCTGCAAGTTGGTTAATTCCGTTAACTAACCCGTTTCTTGCATCTTCTCTAAATTTAATTTCTTTAGCCATTCAAAATTCCTCCTTATTCAATTACCGCTAAAATATCTTCATATTTAATGACGATAACTTCTTCTCCGTCAATTTCAAATTCAGAACCAGCATATTTTGAATAAACTACCTTGTCGCCAACCTTAATTTGACCACTGGTTTTTTCGTCTGTTTCTATTTCCTTGGCAACAGCAAGTACTTCTGCTACGTTGGATTCTTCTTTTGCACTAGATGGTAAAACAAGACCACCTTTTGTTACATTTTCTTCTTTTTCCACTTTTTTAAGAACAACACGTTCTCCTAAGGGTTTTAACATGAAAAAATAACCTCCTTTATTTATAATGTCTCGTAGACTTTTGTTAGCACTCTCTTTGGTTTATTGCTAACCATCTGTACTTAGTATAAACTATCTTTATTTAATTTTCAAGACTTTCTTAAAAATTTTACTCCTAAGCTATTAAAAGATAGTAAAGAACGACTAAGACCAAGCCAGGTAACATGTCTCCTACCTTTATTTTTTTAATCTCCAATAGGTTTAAGCCAATAGCCATAATTAAAATGCCCCCAAGACCCGTTAAGTCTCCCAGGGCCTGGCTCGTTAAGAGAGAGCGAATGGAACGAGAAAAAAGTACAATGGCTCCCTGGTAAATCCCTACAGAAATTAAAGACCCATAGACTCCAGGGCCCAGGGTGTTTACCAAAACCAGAGCAATGGTTCCATCTAAGATGGCCTTGGCGTAAAGAATGCTGTAATCTCCTTGAAGCCCTGCTTGTAAAGATCCTACAATACTCATGGATCCAATGCAAAATAAAAGACTGGCGTTAATAAAGCCTGAAGCAAAGTTGCTCTTTCCAGACTTGGTCCACTTTTTTTCTAAACGATCTCCCAGGCGGTAAAGATTATCTTCTATCCTCAACTGGGTTCCCAAAGCTCCTCCTAGGACTAGGGACAAAATAACCAAGAGGATGTTTTTTGTCTCTAAAGACATCTGGATTCCTAAAAAGAAAACCACAAGACCCATGGCTGTCATGAGAAAATCCTGGAGTTTTTTATCTAGGTGTTGGCTTACGAGACTGCCAAGTCCGCAGCCTAAAAAAATAGCCAGCATATTGACAAGATTGGCCTTCATTCTTTTTTGCCTCCCATCTTTTGTGTTTTTGCATAGTAGAAAAGAGTTTGTTGGGCAAAGCCTGCATAGGGCCCAAAGAGGGTCTGCGCTAATTCTTGGTAGTCACTTTCCTTACGCCCAGGAAAATTTTCTTTTAAAATTCTCCGCATCCAAACATCTACAGGAAAGCCCCGCCAATTGTGAAGGCCAAATAAGAGAATGCAGTGGGCTACTTTTTCCCCTACTCCACTGAGTTTCATTAGGTCTTTTAAGGCTTCTTGGGGATCGTCGGTTTTTTTCAAGTCTTCTAAATTCACCTGGCCAGCCAAAATCAACTTTGTCGTCTTTTCCAAGTATTGGTCCCGGTAACCCACTTTAATCTTCTCTCTAAAGTCCTCTCGCCTCACATCCCTTAGGTCCTCTGGCTGAGGAAAGCCATAATAGGGTCCAAAGTCATCTTCCAACTTGGGGCCATAGTTTTGGCAAAGGGCAAAAAGAGACTTGCGGATTCGGGGAATGTTTGAATTGGCTGAAAGGATAAAGGTGATGATGACTTCCCAAAGGTCTTGTCTTAAAAGATGGATCCCCCGAGCAAGGTCCAGGGGTTCTTTTAAAAAAGAATATTTTCTAAGGGCCTTCTCTACTTCCTTATAATCCCTGTCCAAGTCAAAAAAATCCCGTATTTCCTCTTGGGAAACCTGACCCTGAACCAAGAGATTCCCCTGGTCTTTTCTCGCAAAGATTCGCTTGTCTCGAAAAAATATTTCGTAACCATCCTCTTGGACCTGGCTCCGAAAAAACTGCCCACAAAAGAGGGTTTTTTGTAAATCCATGTCTGTTTGTATCTTCATTTTCTCCCTCATTTAAAAAAGCTCTCCCCAGGAGAGCTTATCTTTTCCTATTTATTGTTTTCTGTTAAATAATAGGATAGCGTCAATAAACTATCATTTAAACGGACACTTTCCAAGATGACATCCTCTGGGACCACTAAGTCCACTGGGGCAAAATTCCATATTCCCTTAATTCCAGCCTTGACGAAGTCGTCGACAATTTTTTGGGACCCATCTTTAGGAACTGCTATAATTCCTACTTCCACTCCATGATTTTGGATGTAGTCTATCAAGTCTTCAACGGGATGGACTTCTAAGCCATCAATGACCTTTCCCACCTTGTCTGGATTTTTATCGAAAAGTGCCAGAATCTCAAAACCTGAATGTTTAAAGCCCGAGTAGGTTGCAATAACCGATCCCAAGCGTCCTGCTCCAACAACCACTGCCTTGTAGGACTTGTTAATGCCTAAAATCTTTGCAATTTCACTGTGTAAAGCGGCCACATTGTAACCATAGCCTTGTTGGCCAAAGCCACCAAAGTTATTTAAGTCTTGACGGATTTGAGACGCTGTAAAACCTGTTAATACACTTAATTCCTGGGAGGAAATTCGATCAACATTTCGCT
>JASBZN010000074.1 GCA_029983435.1 Urinicoccus sp.
TGGATAAATTAGATCGGATAGAAGATCTTTTGGATGTTTTAAAAAAACAAGAAGGAGATCTGTCTAAAGATTTAGAAAAATACCAGGCTTACCAAAGCCTCTATGAAGAAAGAAAAAGCTTAGATGAAGACTTTTTTTTCTTAAAACAACAAGACTATTTTAAGAAAAAAGATAAAATCAATGAAGAAATGAAGACCTTGGAAGAGGAAATCCAAGATATAGAAAAAGAAATAGACCAAAAAGAAGCCTTCTATGAAAAACAAGAAAAAGACTTGGCTGCCAAGGAAATAGAAGTCGAAAGTCATCAGGAAAAATTACAAAAAACCCTGGAAGATTGGGTCCGTCTAGAAGAAAAAAAGGATCGCTACCAAGACCAAAAAACAGCAGTGATTCGGTCTATTGACTTTGATAAAAAAAACATTCAAGACCTAAGTCAAAGTCAAGAAAGAAATCAGGAAGCCTTAGAAAATCTAGAAAAAGATCGAGAAACCACTGTAGACCGCGAAAAGGACTTAGAGGGAAAATTGGCAAGTCTTAAAAACTCTTTAAGTGCAAAAAAAGAAAAGTTAAAAGAGCTAATAAGCAAAGAAACAGAGCTTAAAGACCATTTAGATCAACTTGCCCAGTCCAAGGTATCTTTAGAGTTTCGTAAAGAAACAAAAGAGCAGATGATTCAAGAAGCTCTGGACAGAATAGAAAAAAGGAAGCATTTCGTAGAAAACCTCTCTCAAGAGATAAGTCGATTAAACCAAGAAAAAAAATCTCGTCAAGAAGAGCTTTCCCAATTAGAGAAAAAGGGAGAAAAAGATGGGGAAGGTTTAAGGAACCTAAGCTTGCAAGTAAAAAGCAATGAAGGCAACCTTCAGACCCTGGATGAAGAAATAAAAAAATTAAATATAGATCGCCAAGAACTCATTCGGGCAAGATCTTTTTTAAAAAATACCATGGACCATTATGATGGATTTAACCGGTCTGTTAAGTCGTTTTTACGGGTGTGCAACCAGGAAAATCTTTATAAAAAGGAGATTTTAGGACCTGTTGCTAATTTATTTCAAGTAGATAAAACCTACGAAATAGCTATGTCTGTGGCTTTGGGGTATGCTCTTCAAAACATTGTTGTTTCCGATGATAGCCATGTTAAGGAAATGATTCAATTATTAAAAGATCGATCCATTGGTCGGATCACTTTTTTACCCTTAAATCGCTATAGAGCATATTCCTTTTCAGGCCCAGCTCCCCAGGGCAGTATTGGTTATGCTAGAGACTTTATTCGCTGTGAAGACAAGCTAACCAACCTCTTTCACCAGTTACTAGGAGACGTTTTGTTTGTAGAGACCTATAACGATGGGCTCAAGCTTAGTAAAAAAGTGAAAAAGAAAATCATTAGTTTACAAGGAGATCTCTTTCATCCAAAAGGATCGATTACAGGAGGCTCCCTTCAAAGAGGTTCTGTTCAAATTTTAAATCAGACCAAGAAAATTGAAGAAAAGGACCAAGCCATTGAAGAAGTAGAAAAGATTATAAAGAGGAAAAATCAATCTTGGGTAAAAGGAAATGAGGAAAAAGAAGCTCTAAAACTAGCCTATCAAAAGGCAGCCCTTGACTTGGGAGAGCTAAAAGAAAGAACCTTAAAAAATAAACAAGAAATTCAGTCCCTTGACCAAAACATCTTATTGCAAAACCAACAAAAACAAGGTTATGAAGAAGAAATTGCTCAAATGAAAGAAGATGTGGAAAGGGAAAAAACTTCCTATAAAGATTACCTAAATCAACTAGAAACAAGTGAAGATCAAGAAGAAATAAGAAAAACTTTTCTTGCAGTTCAAGAAAAAAAGGGAGCTTTAAGCCGTCTTGTAGATGATGAAAATGACCAGTTAATCCAACTTCGTATTGAAAAAACAGAAATAAATGCTTCTTTAGACTTTCAAAAAGCAGAGATGAAGCGGCTTTTAGAGGAAAAAAACAAAATTTCTGCGTCTATGGAAACAAGCAAAAACCGTCTGGATAATAACCAAAAAATTCAAGAAGACATTGAAGATAAGCTCCTTCAGTGGGAGGTAAGTTACCAAGAAGATTCTCAGAAATTACAGAAGGCCAAAGACTTTCTTGAAGGTGAAAAGAAGGCTTTTGGCCAGCTGGCCCAAAACGTTCAAAATCTTCGCCAAGATATTACAAAAGAAAAAGAAGATAAGCAAAAAAAGGAGCAGACTTTAGAGAGAAAAGAGTTTTCTATAGAAAAACTAACTATGAAGTACGACAATCACAAAAGTCAGTTCTTAGATAGATATGGTATAATGAAAGAAGCTTTATTGAAAAGAGATGTTCAAGGAAATGAAAGAGAAATTTCCAAAAAATTAGAAGCTCTCAATCATAAAATGGAAAGTTTCGGTCCTATTAATGAAGGGGTAATGGAAGAGTACCAGGACTTAAAAAACCGGATTGATTTCCAAGAAAAACAAAAGCTTGATCTTGTGGAAGCCAAAGAGGAATTGGACCAAGTTATTGAAAGCTTGGATAGGAAGATGCGAAAAGCCTTTGTTAAGAGTTTTGAAGAGATTACAGGCTATTTTAGCCATATTTTTAAGGAACTTTTCCAAGGGGGAACCGCCAATATTGAACTGGAAGAAGGACCCATCCTGGAAGCGGGAATTGATATTAAAGCCCAACCTCCAGGCAAGAAACTCCAATCTCTTTCCCTTTTATCGGGAGGAGAACGATCTTTAACGGCAGTTGCTTTAATTTTTGCCCTATTGAAGTATCGTCCAGCGCCTTTCTGTATCCTAGATGAAATTGACGCTGCTCTTGATGATGCAAATATCGATCGTTATGTAGATTATGTTAAGAACTTAGATGATATACAATTTATGATGATTACACACAGAAAACCCACCATGGAGATTGCAGATGTTTTATATGGAGTAACCATGGAAGAAAAAGGAATCAGTACCATTGTTCCTATGAAACTCAAAAATATGTAGGCTAAGGAGGAGCTATGTTTAAGTGGATTAAAGATAAATTCAAATCAGATGAGGAAAAAGAAGAAAAAATCCTGGAAGAGAGTCAAGAAGATAAGGAATTACAGGAAGAAGATCGTAAACCAGAAAAAAACGTAGAAGATGCTTCAGTTCCAGAAGAAAGTCCTCATGAAGAGCTTGATTCTAAGCCAATAAAAGAAGAAGCCTTCGATTCAAAGGAATTAAACCAAGAGCCTGATTTAGAAGAAGAGTCACCTTTAAATTTGGAAGAAGACCAAGAAATAAAAACCGAAGAAGAATTAGTTCAGAATGAAGAAGACCCAATAATAAAAGAAGAAAAAGATCCAGATGAGGAAAAAGAAGAGTCCAAGGGATTTTTCAAAAAACTCACATCAGGTTTGGCCAAGACTCGGAAACAGATGGGTCAAAAGATTAATCAAGTCTTAGGGGCTTACGTCAAAGTAGATGATGAACTCTTAGATGATTTGGAAGATATTTTAATTTCTTCAGATATGGGAATGGAAACAACTATGGAAGCTATTGATCGGTTAAAAGAGAGAATTATCAAAGATGAAATTAAAGATCCTAACTTGGTTTATCCAACCTTAAAGTCTGTGATTCAAGAACTTTTAGATGAGTGTGAATTAGACTCCACTTTAACAACCACCCATCCCACCATTGTTTTGGTAGTAGGGGTAAATGGTGTTGGAAAAACGACAACTATTGGAAAATTAAGTAGCCAATTGAAAACGCAAGGTAAGACAGTCCTGGTAGCAGCAGCCGATACTTTCCGGGCAGCAGCCATCGACCAATTAAAAACCTGGGGTCAAAGAGCGGGAGTAGATGTTATTAGTCATTCTGAAGGAGCGGATCCAGCGGCGGTAACCTATGATGCAGTGCAAGCGGCTAAGGCTCGTGATGTAGATGTTCTCATCGTGGACACTGCCGGTAGACTTCACAATAAATCCAATTTAATGAAAGAGTTAGAAAAAATCGGCAAAATTATTGAAAGGGAATATCCTGAAGCCAATCGAGAAAACCTCTTAGTTTTAGATGCAACTACTGGACAAAATGCCATCATTCAAGCAAAAACTTTTAATGAGGCGACGAATCTTACAGGCTTTGTACTAACAAAACTGGATGGAACAGCCAAAGGTGGCGTGGTTATTGGCCTTCAACGAGAGTTAAGAGTACCTATTAAATTTATTGGGGTTGGAGAACAAATAAATGATTTGCAAACTTTTCATTCCAAAGATTTTGTAGACGCACTTTTCCAAGAAGAAAGCTAAAAGACAGGTTAACCTGTCTTTTTCTTTTTAAAGATGGAAGGGATTTTAGAAAAATTCTTAAAAATAAGCGAAGGAGTCATTTATGAACATTACGAGACCAGCTTGGTTAGAGATTGATTTAGACCAATTGGAAGAAAATTATAAAATCATCAAAAAGAATCTTTCTCCTGGCACAAAAATTTTATCCATTGTAAAAAGCGATGGATATAAGTTGGGAGCAAGAGAAATTGTGGAAAGTTTAATAGGTCTAGGAGTGGATTATTTTGGAGTAGCGACTTCTAGTGAAGCCATTTATTTGCGAGAAAAATATTCGGATATTGGTCTTTTAATTTTAGGTTATACACCTGAGTTTTTAATGGAAGAAGCGATTGAATATAATCTGACCCTAGCTGTTTATTCTTATGACATGGCTATAAAACTGAATGATTATGGTAAAAAACTAGGAAAAAAAGCCAAGATACATATTGTCTTAGACACAGGAATGAACCGGATTGGTTTTGCAACACACCCTGGCAAAATTCAAGAAACTTGCCAAGAGATTGAAAATATTAATAAGCTGGAGAAGATAGAGATAGAAGGGCTGTTTAGCCATTTTGCTGTGGCGGATATGGATCCAGCTTATACGAAAAGCCAGTATAATCGTTATCAAGAAGTATATGAAGGACTAAAAGAGCGGGGGGTTTTCATTCCTATGCGTCACATTAGTAATAGTCATGCTATTATGCGCTATAGAGAATATGACATGGATTATGTCCGACCTGGTATTTTACAATATGGGTCTAGAGAAGAAGATCCCTATGGTGGGGATTTTCCTGTGGAGTTAATTGTGTCATTGAAAGCTCTTGTGGCTTTTGTTAAAGATGTTCCTGCAGGTGAGGGAATTAGCTACGGCTTAACCTACAAAACACAAAAGCCTTCTCAAATAGCTACTCTCCCCTTGGGCTATGCAGATGGCCTTCCTAGAGATTTAAGTAACAATTTTGAAGTCTTGGTTAAAGGCAGACGATGCCGCCAGGTAGGACGGATCTGCATGGACCAATGTATGATTGATGTAACAGGATTAGATGTAAGAGTTGGAGACGAAGTGGTTCTTTTAGGTAGGCAAGGAAACGAAGAAATTACTATTGAAGAGTTGGCTAAAAAAACAGGGGAGATCCCCACTTCTTATTTAACTCATTTTACTAGGCGTTTACCTAGGCAGTATAAAAGAAAAAATAAGATTTTGAAAGTAGAAGATTTAATCCGAAAACAATAATAAATTTTTCTTGACAAGGCCTGGATATTTGGTATAATAATAGAGGTCAAGAGAAAAGCTTGACCCCATAAAGTGTGGTGATTTAAATGCTTGAACGAACAGTTGAAGTTGGATTGCTCTTAGATTGTTATGAAAATTTATTACATGAAAGAACGAGACAAGTATTAAAGGAATATTTTTCTTACGATTTATCTCTCAAT
>JASBZN010000075.1 GCA_029983435.1 Urinicoccus sp.
GAGTTTTCTAAAGAAAAGATGCCTTATACAGTGGCGCAACCAAATACAGAAATCCATGATAAGGTTTATAACTTTGCAGAAAACTTATTAAGTGAAGCCATTCACCAAAAAACGAAAGCAGAACGAGAAGAAGCAGAGGATTTAGCAAGAGAAAAAATCTATGCAGAATTTGAAGAAGACCTTGAAGAATATGGAAAAGACATCAATGAAGTAATTGATGAAATTATTCGTAAAGAAGTTCGTCAAGGAATTTTAGAAGAAAGACGGCCTGATGATCGTCAAATGGATGAAATTCGTCCTTTGAGTGCAGAAGTTGGCCTTCTTCCCAGAACTCATGGATCAGGTCTTTTCAAGAGAGGTCAAACACAAGTATTATCTGTCACAACCTTAGCTGGTTTAGCAGATGTTCAAATAATCGATGGTTTAGGGGACGATACACCAAAACGCTACATCCATCATTATAATTTCCCACCCTATTGTGTTGGGGATACTCGCCCTATGCGAAGCCCAGGACGTCGTGAAATCGGACATGGAGCCTTAGCAGAACGTGCTTTAATTCCAGTTTTACCAACAGAAGAAGAATTTCCCTATACTATTCGTGTCGTTAGCGAGGTACTAAGCTCCAATGGATCTTCTTCTCAAGCTAGTATTTGTGGGTCTACCTTATCTCTTATGGACGCGGGAGTTCCTATAAAAGCACCTGTAGCAGGAATTGCCATGGGTCTTATTAAAGAAAATGATCAGGTGAAAATCCTTACAGATATTCAAGGCCTGGAAGACCACCTTGGAGATATGGACTTTAAAGTTGCAGGAACTAAAGAAGGTATTACTGCAATGCAAATGGACATAAAAATTGATGGGATTAATAAAGAAATCTTATCTGAAGCTCTGGCAAAGGCAAAAAAAGCTAGAATGACTATTTTAGAAACCTTAACTGGAGCCATTGAAGAGCCAAGACAAGATCTATCTCCCTATGCTCCTTTAATTTATACTATTAAGATAAAACCTGAAAAAATAGGAGAAGTTATTGGTTCTGGAGGAAAAGTCATTAATAGCATCATTGAAGAAACCAATGTGAAGATAGATATTGATGATGATGGTCGTATTTCTATATTAAGTGAAGATAAAGATTGTGCTATGGCAGCAATCCAAAAGATAGAAGAGATTGTAAAAGATGTAGAAGTAGGAGAAATTTACAAGGGCAAGGTGAAAAAAATTGTAAAATTCGGAGCCTTTGTAGAAGTATTAAAGGGGCGAGAGGGTCTTCTTCACATTTCAAATATTTCTCATGACCATGTAAAAAATGTAGAAGATGTTTTAAAAGAAGGTCAAGAAGTAGAAGTAAAGGTTATCGGAATTGATGACCAAGGAAAAATTAGCTTAAGTCGAAAGGCTTTGTTGGATAAGCCTAAACACGAAGATAAAAAGGACCAATAAAGATTGATAAAAGCATGAGCCAATGGTTCATGCTTTTTTAAGGAGTGAAAGATGAAGATTAAAATTGTAAATACGTCAAAACATCCTTTACCTAGCTATAAGACAGCAGGAGCAAGTGGTGTAGATCTCTATGCAAATTTAGATGAACCAGTGGTTTTAAAATCTTTAGAAAGAACTTTAATTCCCACAGGGCTATTTATCGAAATGCCCCAAGGGATAGAAGCGCAAATTCGTGCACGATCAGGTTTGGCCTTAAAAAAAGGTCTTAGCCTTCCTAATGGAATAGGAACCATCGATGCTGATTTTCGTGGGGAATTACAAATTATATTGGTTAATTTGAGTCCTGATGAAGTGATTATTAAAGATGGAGACCGGATTGCTCAGATGGTTTTTATGAAGGTAGAACATGCTGAATTTCTAGAGGTAGAGGAACTTTCTGACAGTGATCGAGGTCAAGGAGGCTTTGGTCATACTGGTGTATAAAACACTTGTTTATGTTATAATAACCTTAGAAACTTTGAGAGGATGAGTCTATGGTAAGAAGAAAAAGCAATAGAAAAATAACACGAAATCAGAGCAAAAATAAAAAAACTTCTAATCCTTCTTTTTCTAAGTCGGACTTAGAAATGATGGGGTTATTTCTTATCATTTTTTCTATTCTAAGTGGAATCAGCCTCTATAGTCCTAATATGGGGCTTTTTGGTGATGTCTTAAATAAGGTCTACCTAGTTTTAGGTGGGAATGGGCGGATTTTTTTGCCTATTTATTTTGGAATAATTGGGGTTTTACTTGTTTCTAGCGAACATGGATTCTCAAAGCGAAAGATGGTATTTTTTCTTTCCTGGACTTTATTGGCATTGCTAATTTTTTATGAAGGAAAGAATCTACAACCTTTGACGATGTCAGAAAAAGCACGAGAAGTTCTTTCTAGCTCTTCACCCTACTATGGTGGACTCATTGGAGTTTTCTTTGGATCCTTTTTCTATAAATTATTTGGAACAATTGGTACTGGAATTGTTCTGGTTTTGGTTTTTCTAGTTTTATTATTTTATCTTTTGCCAGTTTCTTTTTCTGGGATGGTTTTTTATCTAAAATCTTTTTTTGAAAAGCAAAAATCAAAAAAAGCTCAAGCTCCTAAAAAGAATCGGGAGAGAAGGGAAAAGAATAAGAACAAACCGATCCTTAACCTTAAGAGTCAAGATAAAGAAGCGAAAGATACTGATTTAAAAAGGTCTTCTCAAAAAGCGAAGAAAGATATCTTACAGATTAACGATTATAGCAAAAAGGAAGAAGTTCCTTCTAAAGCTACTCCTTTGACAAAAAAGGAAATTAAAGATTTTGAAAAAGAAATTTCTATAGATGCATCTAAGGTAGACTATAAATTTCCACCAAAAAATCTTTTAATGGCTCCTGTAAAGTCTAAGGGTCCTGGGGAAAATGTTATGCGACATAAGGCGCATATTATCGAAGAGACTATGAACGAGTTTAATATTGATTGTCAGGTTGTGGCTATTAATAAAGGACCTGTTATTACCTGTTATGAGCTTCAAATTGCACCAGGCGTTAAGTTAAATAAAATTGTTAGCCTTCAGGACAATTTGTCTCTGGCTTTAGCTTCTTCAGATATTCGGATAGAAGCGCCAATCCCTGGAAAAGCTGCTGTTGGAATTGAAGTTCCCAACGAAGAAAAAGATAGTGTTTACTTTAGTGAAATTTTAGATAGTAAGGGTTTTAAAAAGTCTACAACGACTCCTTTGGCTTTAGGGAAAGATGTTAGTGGAGAAATTGTCGTTTCTTCCATTGACAAAATGCCCCATCTTTTAATTGCCGGAGCTACTGGATCGGGGAAGAGTGTCTGCATAAATACAATTATTACCAGTATTCTCTATCGGTCCAGACCAGATGAAGTAAAACTCATCTTAATTGACCCTAAAGTTGTGGAATTAAGTGTGTATAATGGCATTCCTCATCTTTTGATTCCCGTTGTAACAGACCCTAAAAAAGCTGCTTTTGCTTTAAAATGGGCAGTGGATGAAATGGAAAAGAGATATAAGTACTTTGCTCAAGAACGTGTTCGGGACATGAAATCTTTCAATAAAAAAATGCAAGAAGAGAATAGACTTTCTGAAATGATGCCTAAGATTGTCGTTATTGTGGATGAATTAGCAGATTTAATGATGGTTGCAGCTAATGAAATTGAAGACTATATCGCTCGTTTGGCCCAAATGGCTCGAGCTGCTGGGATTCATATGATCTTGGCAACACAAAGACCTTCTGTGGACGTTATTACAGGAACAATTAAGGCTAATATTCCATCAAGAATTGCCTTTGCTGTCTCATCTGGTGTCGATTCTAGAACGATTTTGGATTCCAATGGAGCAGAAAGCTTATTGGGACAAGGAGATATGCTATTTTATCCAAGTTTTTATAGTAAACCACGAAGATTACAAGGGGCTTTTATTAGTGATAAAGAAGTAGAATCTGTTGTAGCCTATGTTCGAGAAAGTTCAGAAAAAGACTATGATGAGCAAGCCATGGAAGCCATTGAAAAAAAGATAAATACACCAATGGAAAAACAAGATGAGCTTTATGCCAAAGCTGTAGAATATGTCTTAATGGATGGTCAAGCAAGCATTTCATATCTGCAAAGAAAGTTAAAAATTGGCTACTCACGAGCGGCTCGACTCATTGATTCTATGGAAGAACAAGGAATTATCGGCCCCCATGAAGGGACCAAACCTCGGAAGCTTGCAATGACGGAGGAAGAGATAAAGGAGTTTTTGGAGAGTGATTAATAAGATATATTTTCAAACCTTAGGGTGTGCAAAAAATGATGTAGATACCCAGGTAATGGAAGGAATTTTAGAGCGAAACCGCTATGAAATTGTCTCTAGGCCTGATGAAGCGGATGCTATTTTTGTAAACACTTGTGGTTTCATTGATGCTGCAAAAGAAGAATCCATTGAGTGGATTTTAAAATTAGCTCAATATAAGAAACAAGGATCTCTACAAAAACTTTATTTAACAGGGTGTTTAGCGCAAAGATATCCCGATGAATTGAGAAAAGAAATTCCTGAAATTGATGGAATCTTAGGGCCGGGTTACATTAAAGAAATCGCTAATTATCTAAAAACAGAAGACACGGAATCTTTAACATCTACCGTCTCAACAGACTATGAAGAAAATGTTCGTAGGATTGAGGCCAATAAAACCGCTTATGTAAAAATATCAGAAGGTTGTAATAATCGATGCAGCTACTGTATTATCCCTTATTTAAGGGGAAATAATCGATCTCGAAAGGTTGAAGATATTGCTGAAGAAGTTAAGAATCTAGCAGCAGCTGGAGCAGAGGAAATAATCCTAGTTGCACAAAATACGACAGATTATGGAATTGACCTCTATGGTCGATATTCTTTGGATACCCTGTTAAAAGAATTGACAAAAATAAAAGAGATTAAGTGGATTCGTCTTCTCTACGCATACCCAGACCATTTTACAGATGAACTAATTGATTTAATGGCAGAAGATAACAATATTATTCCTTATATTGATATGCCGCTACAACATAGCTCGGATAGAGTTTTAAAGGCTATGAACAGGAATTCTAGTAAAAAAGAGATTCTTTCTTTAATAAAAAAGTTGCGAGAAAGAATACCCCAGTTAGTTTTACGTTCAACCTTTATTGTGGGATTTCCTGGAGAAAGTCAGGAAGATTTTGAAGACCTACTATTTTTTATAGAAGAGGTTAAATTTGACAGATTAGGAGTCTTCACCTATTCTAAAGAAGAAAATACCAAGGCATATGATATGGAGGGGCATCTTTCTGATGAAATAAAGAAAAATCGCTATAATGCTATTATGACCAAACAGCAGGAAATATCTCGTCAAAAATTAGCGGATAAATTAGGCGAAACTTTAGAGATCCTAATAGAAGAAAAGCTAGAGGACGACGTCTATTTAGGAAGATCTTATATGGATGCTCCTGATGTAGATGGCCTTGTATATGTCAGGGCTAAGGAGCCTTTAAAGATTGGTAGTTTCTACTCAGTGCTGGTTACAGAGTCTAGCGAGTATGATTTACAAGGAGAGGTTTTATGAACATAGCCAATAAATTAACCCTACTAAGGATTTTGCTGGTACCATTTTTTGTTATTTTTGTATCCTCAGAAATCTTGGGTTTAAAGATTTTTGGAGCAGTTATTTTTGTTTTAGCAGCTTTAACAGATATGCTAGATGGG
>JASBZN010000076.1 GCA_029983435.1 Urinicoccus sp.
AAAACTGACCTCCTTAAGTTGGTTTATTAGTCCAACTTTTGGGGGTCAGTTCATTCGGCCAATGGTTTTTTTATTTCCCTACTTCTTTTCCTTATATTTTTCAAGGCCCATGCCAATGAGCTCACAAGCTCGTTTGATTTTTTCTCTTTCCAGAACATAGGCCAGACGAACTTGACTCTTCCCTCTTTCTGTATGTTGGTAAAAACCAGCTGCTGGTGCCATCATGACGGTTTCTCCTTTATGGTCAAAATCTGTCAGCATAAATCTTGCAAAGTCTTCCGAGTCTTCCACTGGCAAGTCAGCAATAATGTAAAAAGCTCCTGTGGAGTGGGAAGTAACAACGCCTGGAATTTTTCCTAATTCTTCTTCAATACAGTTGCGACGAAGGGTGTATTCTTCCCGCACTTCATCAAAATAGTCATCGGGTAATTGGTAGAGGGCTGTAGCTCCTACTTGTTCCAGGGTAGGTGCTGCCAATCGGCCAGTGGCTAATTTTACTAGGGCCTGTTGTAGGTCTTTATTTTTTGTTGCCGTACAGCCAACCCGAGCTCCACAAGCGGAAAATCTCTTGGATATGGAATCTAAAACAATTAATCGATCCTTCACATCTTCTAAGGCGGCAAAGCTGGTAAATTCTTTCCCATCATAGATAAATTCTCGGTAAACTTCATCCGCTAGGATGTAGAGGTCGTGATCTTTAGCGATATCTCCCAAAAGACGAATTTCTTCTTTAGAATAAACAGCCCCTGTTGGGTTACCTGGATTGGAAATTAAAAGAACCTTGGTCTTTTCCGAAATGGCTTTTTCAATTACTTCTCTTACAGGTAGGGCAAAACCTTCTTTAACATCTGTAGGAAAGGTCGTTACTTTAAGGCCTGCTTCATGGAAATAGGTCTTGTAGTTGGTGTAAAAGGGTTCACAAGTTAAGACTTCATCTCCAACATCTGTTGTTACTAAGAGGGAAAACAGGAGGGCTTCACTTCCTCCATTGGTAATTACCAGGTCTTCCGGCTTAAAGTCCAGGCCAATTTTTTGAAAATATTTGGCATTTTCTTCTAATAACTCTGGTATCCCTTGAGATGGGGCGTAACTTAAAACTTCCACATCCACATCTTTAATGGCTTGGAAAAAAGTCTTTGGTGTCTTCACATCTGGAGCTCCAATGTTTAGGTGATAAACCGTCTTACCATTTTTCTTTGCCTCGTTGGCAAAGGGAGTTAATTTTCGAATCGACGAAAAGGGCATTGCTTGAATTCTTTTAGAAACCATACTTCCTCCTTAAATTAAATGTTGGTATACCTTAAATCTCTTCCAAAGAAATGGAGAGGGATAAAGTTTTGAAAAATCCTAGAAAATACACGATCCGAATAGAGGCTCTTGAGTTCATGAAGGCCTAGGTTGGTGGAAATTAAAATCTTTTTCCCTGAAAGCATCCGTGTATTGATAATATTAAATAATTCTGCATTGGTAAATTGATTGGTGAGTTCTGTTCCCAGGTCATCAATAATTAAAAGGTCACTGGAAAAGAGAAGTTCATAGGCTAAGTTTAAGCCAGCTGCCTCTTCTCTTTTAAATTTCTTTCGCTCTAAAAGGTCAATCAGGGTAAAAGAGGTTTGGTAAATGACAGTATAATTTTCATCTAAAAGTACCTTGGCGATACAGTTGGACAAAAAGGTCTTTCCTAAACCAGTGCCTCCGTAAAAGAGGAGGTTGTCCCCATTATCTTCTGGAAAATCCTTTAAAAACTTCTCCACCTTCCTCCGGATGAGCTCCATATTTTCATAGGGGCTAATGCCTTCATCTGGGTCAATGGTTTTAGAAAAGACCGACCAGTTAAAGGTCTCAAAGTTTTCCCTCTTTAACATCCGGTCCATATTACTCATTTCATAGAGGTCCTGGGCCAAAAATTGCTTTAAACAGTCGCATTTTTCCCCATTTTCCAAATAGCCCGTGTCTTTACATAGAGAGCAATCATAGGTCTTATCTAAGTAGTCTTCTGGATACCCCTCCTGGACCAAGAGGTCTTTTTTCATCTGTTTTAAATGGTCCAGTTCCCCCTGAATTTTTTGGGCGCTTTTTCCTCCTAGACTTTGATAGACACCAGAAAAGCCTTTTTTATTAATTTCCTGGTCCAAGTCCCTAATCAGAGGAATCTCCTGGTAGATTTTTTCCTGTCTTTGGTCTTGGATTCTGGCATGCTTGGTTTGTAGGCGGTCGTAGTGTCTTTGAACCTGACGGTTTAAATTTTGATTCACTTGGATTCACCTCTTTTTTTCCCATAACCCTGGGTCTTTTTCCGCGCCAACTCTTCTAGCTCTTCTGGTGTGAAGTCGGCAGATTTTTCTGTAAAGTTATGGAACCTATTTCCCTTGGCCTTCACCTGAGAAGGAATCACCTGTCGAGATGGCTTAAGATCTTTTTTGGCAATGTCTTCTAAGGTAAAAATCCCCTTTTGATACCAACTGGTAAGAACCCCTTTGATATAAGCAACACTTGGGTTGGCCGTTAAAACAGACCGACTACAAGCTTCTAAAACCATCTCTTCTGAAAATCCTAGGTCATTAAACCAAGAGTTAATTTCCCGTAAGTCTCCCTGGCTATAGGGTTTATTTTTTAATCCCATGGCCGTCATGACCTTTCGGTAACGGTAGTAATCTTTATTGTAGGCTTGGACATTTTTTTCCAATTCTTCTAAGCTTCGAATCCCATTATTTGCCCAATTTTGAACCACTCGCTCAATATAGCGCATACTATTTTTATTTTGTACTTCGGTACTATAGCGCAGGGCCTCTTCAATCATCCGAGGAGGCATATTGTAGTCAATAACCCAATTAGCTAAGTCTCGTTTTTCTTGATAAGACATGGCCCGTCTAAGGAAAAACTCTCCCTTGGCCATCAAGTCTGCAAGTTGAGGATCACTCATGGGTTCTGTTAAACTTTGAAACTGCTTTTTCTTCCCTCCAGCGGTATAGACATTTTCAATATAGAGTTCTTTTAAGTCCACAAAGTAGATGTCATAGTCTGTAACATCGTCCGAATCTTCCCGAGGAATTTTTTCCACAATCCCCTGGTCTTCCCAATAGGTCCAGGCTTTATGTACGTCACTTTCCAAAAGTTGAAGGCTCTTGGCAAGGGATGCATTGTCCTTGTCCTTGACTCCATGACTGGCATAGCCATAGGCCAAAAGATACACTTTTACAAAGTCCCCATCTGCTTGGGGCATATATTCTCGTAAAAAAATATTGGCTATTACCGTATCTCCCAAATCCATGGATTGTTTTTTTCGGTAAAAACTCATACGCCCCTCCTCTCTAAATACCATTTTTTCTTTAACTTCATCTTTATCCCTGGCAGGTACCACTGGTCAAAAACCCGGTAGGCTTGGCCAAAAAGGTCCCTATCCTCTTCAAGGACTTTAGGCAAGTCTTTTCCCCCGTAGGCAAAATACTTGCTTCCCACTTCCTGAAAGCCAAATTTTTTATAGACATGAATGGCCCGGGAATTATAAGGTGCTACTAATAAGTATATCACACGAAGTCCATCTTGGATAAAGGCCTGGTCAAAAAATGTTTTTAAGGCTTCTTGTCCATAGCCCTGGTCCACATAGCGGGCTCCTAAACAAATCCCCAGAACCCCCATTCCCAAAAGGGAAAACCGATGTTTAAAACCCAAATAGCCAATGGGCTTTTCATTTAAAAAAACCGTCTGATAAGAGGCCAAAAACTGTCCTGTTTTCCATAAAAACCAGTCCCTCTCCTCTCGGGGACTCCTTAAATCAAAATTATAGTCCTGAAAAATTTCCTCTTGAAAACTTCCCCAAGACAAAAAATCATGAACATCTTCCACCTTCATGGGCTCTAAGTGAATCATAGCTCCTCCTTAAAAGTAGTTTACCCAAAACCCCCTCCCTTCGCAAGAAGTTTTTAGACAAAGGACCCGGTTTCTTTCTAGGCTCTTTCATGGTATAATACACCAAGTTATTATGATATAAAAGGAGAAAATAAACGATGCTACAAGTACAAAATGTCAGTATTCAATTTCCCGACAAGACCCTCTTTGATGAGGTGGACCTGGTCTTTAGTCCTGGAAATTGCTACGGAATTATTGGGGCCAACGGAACTGGTAAATCCACTTTTTTATCGGTCCTATCTGGAGAAAGAGAACCCTCCACAGGTCATGTTTCCCTGGGAAAAAATGACCGCCTGAGTATTTTAAAACAAGACCACTACCAATACGACCAAAACCGAGTCTTGGACGTGGTGATGATGGGGAATCCCGAACTCATTAAGATTCAAGAAGAAAAAGATGCCATCTATATGAAAGAAGACTTTACAGAAGAAGACGGTTTAAAAGCTGGAGAGTTGGAAGAACGCTTTGCTGAGTTAGGAGGCTGGCAGGCGGAATCCGATGCCGCTACCCTCCTAGAGGGTCTAGGAATCCCAACCACCCTCCATGACAAAATCCTAGATGACTTAGTGGAATCGGATAAGGTCAAAGTTATGTTGGCCCAAGCCCTTTTTGGTGAACCTGATGTCCTCCTTCTAGACGAACCCACCAACGGTTTAGATATCGCTGCTGTTCTTTGGCTTCAAGACTTTTTAATGGACTTTAAGGGCGCCGTTATTGTTGTCAGTCATGACCGGTATTTTTTAAATGAAGTTTGTACCCACATGGTGGACATCGACTTTGGTAAAATTCAACTCTTTGTTGGAAACTATGACTTCTGGTATGAATCTTCTCAATTAGCCCAACGAATGATGAAAGAGGAAAACAAGAAAAAAGAAGAGCAAATCAAGGAACTAAAAAACTTTATTGCCCGCTTTTCCGCCAACAAAAGTAAATCCCGTCAAGCCACCAGCCGTAAAAAACTCTTAGATAAAATTTCCCTTAACGATATTAAACCCTCTTCCCGCCGTTACCCCTTTGTGGGTTTCGAACTCTCACGGGAGCCTGGAAATGAACTTTTAACCATTGAAGGCCTTCATAAAAAAGACGGAGAGGACTCCCTGATTCAGGACTTTTCCTTCCGCCTCAACCACGACGACAAGGTGGCTTTTGTGGGAAATGAACGAGCCATTACTGCCCTGTTCGAAATCCTAATGGGACATGACAAGGACTATCGCGGAGAATTTAAGTGGGGACAAACCATTACCACCGACTATTTCCCTAAAGACAATACAGAATTTTTCCAAAATCCAGAATTGAACTTGGTGGACTGGTTAAGGCAGTATTCCAAAGACCAAACCGAAACCCATATTCGTGGGTTTTTAGGCAAGATGCTCTTTTCTGGAGACGAAGTCTATAAGCCTTCTTCTGTCCTTTCTGGAGGAGAGAAAGTTCGGATGATGTTTTCCAAGATGATGATGTCCCCGTCCAATGTCTTAATTTTTGACCAACCCACCAACCACCTAGACCTAGAGTCCATTACTGCCGTCAATAACGGCCTCATGGCCTACAAGGGATCTCTTCTCTTCACATCCAAAGACCACCAATTTATCGACACCATTGCCAATCGAGTTGTGGAATTTTTCCCCGATGGCACTTACCGAGATCGGTCCATGTCCTATGACGATTATTTAGATGAATATGTAAGAAAATAAGGGCTGCTCAAGAGAGCAAACCCTTATTTTTTTTGCCTACTAAA
>JASBZN010000077.1 GCA_029983435.1 Urinicoccus sp.
ACCTCATAAAAAACAAAAAACTTTCATCGGAAGATGAAAGTTTTGCGTCGCATCATCTTTCGAGAATATACTCGCTGGAATTGGCACCGTTTCATAAAGATGGTTGCCCGGGTTTCACAGGGCCAGTCCCTCCGCCACTCTTGATAATTTTCTATATTGGTCAGATTAAGATTAGTATAGTTTACTTGATACTTTTTGTCAAGATTTCTCTCCCCTAGGTCCCACTAGGGAAGAGTTTCTCCATTTATAAAACAACCTTCTAGCTTTTATCAAGTAAAAAGAGGTACTACCAAGGGAACAGACATGGACATAATAAAGCCAGACACAAAGGAATAAACAGCAATATTAGCACTTGTAGACCGCGTAACAATGGGAAGACAGACATCCATCCCCGTTGCCCCAGGGGCTGCAACTGCCTCTACAAATCCTATTTTTCTAGCCACAGTGGGCGTGATGATAATGGAAAAGAGTTCCCGCATGACATTATGCATAAAGGAGATTGCTCCAGCTGTCATCATTCCAGCGTCCATTAAAATCCCTGCCCCTAGAGAATACCAACCAAAGCCGGCCCCAACAGCTAGACTTTCCCGGACAGAAAGGGGAAGGAAGACTCCACAAAGGGCTGCTCCAATCAAGGTTCCGAGCTCAACCACAAGGGGGATCACTAAAACCCTGAATCCGACGCTCTTAATATTTGTAATGACATCTCCAGCAAGACCCAGGTCCAAACCCACAAAGATAAGAAGAATAATGAGTTCAATGGTGATGGCAAGGCTGGCTCCACTTTCAAAACTTTCGTAGTTGAAGTTGGGACGAATATAAAAGTAGCCCAGGCTCAGGCCTACAGCAACCCCTACTAGGATAAAGAGGGTCATCCGATCAAATCCCCCTTTTTCCTCTTCTTCCACTTCCTTCTCAAGAACTTCTATTTCTTCTTCCAAGTCTTGGTCTAAGTTTTCATGCTTCATTAAACCTTGACGGTCGATTCCCATCATCCGTCTAGCCACAGAAACGGCAGCAATAGAAAAGACAATGGTAAAGACAGTAATAATAAATGCGTAGAATCCATAAGAATCTAAATTATTAACAACTTCATTATTTGCTCCCAAGCGAAGACCCATGGTAAACACAAGACACAGGACGGTAACTGTTTGGGCTGGTCCCAGCCATTCCATCTTGTCACTAAATTTTCTTAAGGGGATGGCTAGGATATAAAAAACAATACAGGTTCCTAAATATAAGATAGCACTAGTCAAGTTGTCCTCCTCTTCTTACCCAGGCGCCTAGGGCTTCTTTTGACATCTGGTCCCCATTGGCCGCTTGATGTAGCTTACCTAGGTTCTTACATTGCTCTTGCAAGTCGTCATTAATCCCGTCTGGTCCACTGCCTTCAGAAGTCACAAAGGGGTAGACTTCTATTTCTGATAAGTCCAAGGCCTCCAAAAAGGTTAAAACACACCGAGGGCAAGTATCGTTCCAATTGGGAAATCCCAAAGCCAGCTTTTTGAGCCCTTGAGTTTCAGGTAAATCTCCAGTAAGTGCAGGTCGAATTTCTTTTTCTTTTTCCCGCTTCGCCACTTGGATACAGGCATCCTCTTCAAGAGGGTAAGCCTTAAGAGGTTTAATTTCATAAATTTCAGCTTCCAAGACCTTGGCCAAGTCCTCTGCGAGCTTTTTTGTCACTCCACTTCGGGAAAAATACGCAACAAGGATTTCTTTCATTTATATTCTCTGGAGTTTACTTTTAGCAAACCCATCCTCCTTTTCTAGCTTTTCTCTTTTTATAATCCTACCTTCGCTTATGCATCTTCTCTTGGAATATAAATCCGAATATGCTTTGGAAGAACTTTTATCTTAGCTGGTAGGATGGCTTCCATTTCTCCATCCATATCTAGGTCTGGTGTTTTTCCCTCTTCCTCTTCAATACTTAATTGGCTACAGGTAATGGCCTTGATGTCTTCGTTTTTATCTAATTGCCCTTGGAAGATATCCTTTAATGCTGTCACCTTAGACCCGGTTTTGGCATTGGTCAAAATAAAGGTATAGAGTTTTCCACTACTTAGAGAGCTGGAAATTTCTGAAAAGTTTAAATCGCCCACTTGATCCACTAATAAAACATAGACGTGACTAGCAGGACCTTGGTAGTTACCTCCATCACTGACTAAGTTGATTTGGTAGGTTTCATCTTTTGGCAAGGCCTTAAAGATATTTTTTATATAGGCCAAGGGCCCTAGTTTTTCTTTTTCTTCCCCTTCGGTGGAGGTAGTGGCATCAATAAGACGGCCAAAGCAAGTGTAGTAGATAAAAAACTTGTCGTTACACTGCCCTAAATCTACTTCTTTTGTTTTGTTGAGGTCAATGGCCTCAATGGCTTCATCTAAATCTCGATTTTCTCCTATAAGCCGGTAGTAAGTGTTGTTGGTGCCTCCAGGTAAAAGGCCTAGGATGGGCCTATAGTCTTCTTTTGCTATGCCGTTGACGATTTCGTGAAAGGTCCCGTCTCCTCCGATAACAAAGATACTATGAAGCTTTTCTTGGCAGGCCTTTTGAGCCAACTTTGCCCCTTGTCCCTCTTCAGTTGTTTCTATCACTTCTACTTCATCAAACGTTTCTTGTAATATTTTTTCTAACTTGGGTACGGATTCCATGCTCTTTCCATCCCCAGAAGATGGATTAACTAAAACAAGACATCTTTTCATTTCTTTTGACCTCCTCTATCCTCTGTTACTAAGTCAAAATGATACTTCACAATCCCCAGATCCAACCGGGCAAAAATCCCCATCTTATTTTCAAAGTCTACCTGGCCATCTTCTTTTAAATGAATGATAAACTTTTGTTGATTCATGGCTGTAGGAGCCAAAAGACTGGCTTCCACCCCTTGGATAAACCAATGAGGGTAGGGTTCTTTTCCCCGAACTACCTGGTTAAAGGTCTTAGAAGACCGGAAGTTCCCTGGATGGACCCCATAGCCCAGAGTGATAATAGCAAAGAGCTTTTGGTCCTTTTCTGAAACCAAGTCCTGGTTAAAAAACCGCGCCATGCCTACCCAGCAAGAATTTACCCCTAAACTTTGGGCATAGAGAACAAAGTTTTCACCCCAATAGCCTAAGGTCATGGGATCTATGTCCTTATCCCCTGCCACAATTAAGTAATTTTTAACATTTTTAAACTGACCATAACTGGGAGCTTTCTTTTTAAATAAGTTCGGCTCTTCCCAAACCAGGCGGAAATGAACTCCCTCCTTTTGGTTTAAGTCCTCTACTCTTTTCTCTAGGGCCGCTTTATGGTCTTCTTCTATCGGACGGTCCTGGTAGACTCGCACCGAGTGTCTGCTTTTTATCAGTTCAAACTTATCCATCGCAATCCTTCCTATCTTTTTATAGATAAATAACGACCCTCTAGAGGATCGTTACTTATTTAAATAAGGCCGAATATCAATAATATTTCCGCCATTTTCCCTAGATTTTTTTTGGACCCGGTCCAGAATATAATGGTAAAGCTCATCGTTTAATAAAATAGCTTGATTAAAAGGATTCACTACAATAGGATTTTCCATATAGGACTTTTGTTCATATTCTAAGATAAAGTCTTTAGGATCAATTTCCTCTACATAGTACCCCATTTCCCTAGTAAAGGTCTCTAGAACATTTTCCTTTTTGGTAAAGACAGGAATAAAAGTTTCATTGTCTTTGGTGTATAAAAGTCCCACTTGAGACAGAGGCGTAGTTTTTGTCCCCTTGAGTTTTGGTAGCTGTTTGGTGATAAATAAAGGTCCTTTTAAAATCCAATCGGCAATAGTATTAAAAAAGTGCTTTTTATCTCCCCTACTAGCTTCTTCCATGAGTTCTTCCAAGGGACCGCCTTCTTCTTTGATTTGGCCCAAGGCTTCAGAAACAATTTTTTGTAGGGCTGGCCGGTTGGGAAAATTAGCTAGGGCATTTTCCAAAACACTTTTCACAACAAAGTGTCCCATAGCGTGAAATTCTTCAATGACGTTTAAATCATTTAGAATATCCTTGTAGTCCTTGGTTCCCTTGGCATCTTCAAAGCGCTCCAACATCAAATTAAAGAAAGTTGTTAGATAAATGGGTAAAAGGTCCTTAAAATCTTCCTCTTCCTCTACCTTTTGAATGGACAGCAAAAAAACATCTACAGCATCTTGGGGATCGATTTGACTATAGGCTAAAAGAAAGTCATCAAATCCCCGGATTTCATAGGTCAACATGGTGTAGTTAACCCAATCTCTTAGGGCCTTGGCACAAGCCAGGTATTGGTCTAAACTCTCTCTCGAAATATTCTTTTTCACTACTTCTTCATACTGATCTATATCATCAAAAGAACGATCGAGAACGGGTTTTAATTTTAAATAATCATCCATTTTTTCGAAACGCATCGATCCTTCTCCTCTCCTTTTTCACTCATAATACCTAAGTATACTTTAACATACTTGGGTCTTGTTGGAAAGAAAAAGATAGGCTAAATCTAGAGCTTATGCGGCTGATAGCAGATAAACTCTTTAAAGTCCTGGTAAACTTTTTTTGTCCCTTCTCCTTCTTCCACTTGCCTAGTTTTTTCATCCACCCAAGCCAGGGCTTCTTTGGATAAGTGGTCCAGGGCAAAGGGATAAATCACCTGGTTTTCTTTCTTGGCGTGGTCTCGTAAGAGGTGAACATAGGCCATTAGATAAGAAATAATTTGCAAGCGGTTTAAGGGCGATGGGTCCTCATCAAAATCCCCAATGGCCCCTTCCAGGTCTAGGACGTGTTT
The DNA here is from genome assembly GCA_029983435.1 of Urinicoccus sp. Lineage (GTDB taxonomy): Bacteria > Bacillota > Clostridia > Tissierellales > Peptoniphilaceae > Urinicoccus. The sequence continues at coordinate 4,768 of JASBZN010000077.1, forward strand.
CCTAGCTAAACCATGCTCCACCTCCATGCCGTGACGGATTAACTTTACTCCTAAGTCTCCCAACTCTTCCACCATCTTGGCAAATAAAAAGTCCTCTTCTTTTTGGTGGTGGTGCTTATCGCAGTATTTTCGAATAAAATCCACCCGTCGTCTTAAATCCCCTGTATCTACCTTGTCGCCTTCCATGATTGAAAGAGCCAAGGCCTCCATATCATCTGTAAAAGCCACAATATTTTTATGTTCTGTTTCTAAAACGTCAATTCCGTACATTTTTCCTCCTATGGTCTTTTCTTCAAACTCTATCTACCCTTTAACTTTTACACTCAATTTATCCATTACTATGTCATGCTATTCTTGCCCTCTTATATTTTGCTATTGTTTGTTCATTCAATCCTACTGTACTTACATAATATCTTTCTACCCAAAAATATCTATTTCCAAATTTGTATTTTAGGTCTGAACAATTCTATTATAATAAGAGGTGATTTTTTGGTATAACCTTTTGTTGCGCACGCCTTGCGTGCTCAACTGACTAAAGTCATAATAAAAATAAGAAGTAGGAGATTTCTCTCCCACTTCTTATTTTTATATCCTTTGTTTACTTCTTACTTATTCAATTGATAGATAACCGTTGCCAATTCTGCTCTTGTAAAGCTAGATTTTGGTTCAAAGGTGTTTCTATCGGTTCCATGGAGGATTCCTGCTTGAGTCATGCGTTTTACGCTATCTTTTGCCCAAACAGAGATGTCTCCTTGGTCTTGGAAGTAAAGGACACCGCCATTCCCATAGGCTTTTTTCGTTACTTGGAAGTAACGGTCTAAAATGGTGGCCATTTCTTCTCTTGTCATGGTTTGGTCTGGGGCAAATT
>JASBZN010000078.1 GCA_029983435.1 Urinicoccus sp.
GCAGGCCTAAACCAATGGCAGGGGCCCTATCTTTCGGGAGAAGATTGTTTATCCGATGTAGGGAAAGGACAGGCCTATGTTTGGGAAAAACATGGGAAGTTAGTGGGTCTAGCAGCCTGCATTCTAGGAGAGGAAAAGACCTACCGAAAAATTCAAGGGGTCTGGGCCTATCCAGGTTCTTATCTTACAATCCACCGCTTGGCCATAGGAGATGAAGGACTTGGGAAGGGCCTATCCTATGAGATTTTTCGAGAGATTCAAAGAGCCTTTGAAGGAAAGGTGGACAATATCCGTATTGATACCCACAGGGAAAATATTCCTATGCAGAAGATTTTAAAAAACTTGGACTACCGGTATGCAGGGATTATTCAGGTGGCAGATGGAAGTGATCGAGATGCTTTTGAGAAAGAATTGAGGAAAAAATGAGTCGTTTCATGGTAGCTGCCATGAGTTCTAATAGTGGAAAGACAACCATGACCATGGCCTTGTTGGCAGCCTATAAAATAAAAAAGTAGATGTTAGGAGTTTTAAAACAGGTCCAGATTACATAGACCCCATGTTTCACAAAAAAGTTTTGGGGCTTCAATCCAGCAACTTGGATCCTTATATGATGGAAGATGCCCTCTTAAACCATCTTTTGCTTCAAGGGCAAGGAGACCTTTCTATTATAGAAGGCGTCATGGGCTATTATGATGGAATCTCCACAACTTCCTTGGCGTCGTCCTATGATTTGGCTCGACGGACCAAGACCCCAGTGGTTTTAGTGGTGAAACCCAAGGGAGTGGCAACAACCCTAGCTGCCTTAGTAAAGGGAATAACCTCTTTTAAAGAGGATGCAAATATTCAAGGAGTCCTACTGAATGGGGTATCTCCCATGATGGCCCCCTACTATAAAAAAATTATTGAAGAAAATACAGGCATCCCAGTTTACGGCTATTTACCTGTTTTTGACCGAGGTTTAGAAAGTCGGCATCTGGGCCTAATTACGGCAGATGAAATTAGTGGCTTTCAAGATTTAATGGAAACTTATGGTCAAGAGGCCTTAAAAACAGTGGACTTAGAGGGGCTCATGACCTTGGCAAAAAAGGCCCCAGACCTAGAAGACACCTATCCCAGTGTGGGAAAAATAGGTCAAGTGACCCTGGCTTTGGCCCGGGATCGTGCGTTTTCTTTCTATTATGACGATGGTCTTAACTACTTAAAAGACTTAGGGGTGGAAATTCGAGAATTTTCTCCCTTGGCAGATGAAGAAATTCCACAGGGAGTCCATGGCCTTTACCTGGGAGGGGGCTATCCAGAACTCTATATGGAAAAGCTATCTAAGAATAAAGTCTTTCAAGAGAGTCTCAGGACCTATTATGAAAAAGGACTTCCCATATTTGCTGAATGTGGGGGCTATATGGTCCTTTTAGATTCCTTTATAAAGGAAGAAAAAACTTATCCTCTGGTAGGTTTGATTCCGGGGTCCAGTCAAATGACCAAGAGGCTGCAAAACTTTGGCTATATAGACTTGGTGGCACAAGAAGATAATCTTTTGGCAGAAAAAGGAGACCATATCCGGGCCCATGAGTTTCACTATTCGAAAAGCACCAATCCTGGTGGAGCTTTTCAGGGGAAAAAGCCCTTGAGCCAAAGGGGATGGGGGGCTTATGTAAGCCAGAAAAATCTCTGTGGGGGCTATCCCCATATTCACTTTATGGCCAATCCCAAAGCGGCAAGACGGTTTGTTGAAGCAATGAAAAACTACAAGGAGGCGAAGCATGACTAAGGCTCTTATGATTTTAGGAACCACCAGTAATGCTGGGAAAAGTATGGTAACGGCAGGCTTGGCCAGGGTCTTTAAGCGAAAAGGCTACAAGGTAGCTCCTTTTAAGGCTCAAAATATGGCTTTAAATTCTTATATTACAAAAGAGGGCTTAGAAATGGGCAGGGCCCAAGTTGTTCAAGCAGAGGCTGCTGGCATTGAACCAGACGTGCGAATGAATCCTGTCCTCTTAAAGCCTTCCAGCGACCGAAAAAGTCAGGTTATTGTAATGGGGAAAGTCTATAAAACTCTGGCAGCTCGAGACTATTACAAGGAAAAGAAAAAACTCTTCCCAAAAATTTTACAGGCCTTTGAGTCCTTAAAAGAAGACTATGACTTAATCCTATGTGAAGGAGCCGGTAGTCCTTCGGAAATCAACTTAAAAGATCAAGACATGGTGAACATGGGCTTTGCCAAGGCAAGTAAAACGCCCTGCATCATTGTCGGAGATATTGACCGAGGAGGAGTTTTTGCCTCTTTAGCTGGAACCATGCTCTTGTTTGATAAAGAAGAAAGGGACCTCACCAAGGGCTTTGTCATTAATAAATTCCGAGGAGATGAAAAAATCCTTGAACCTGGATTAGACAAGTTGGAAGAAATAACAGGCCGCCCAGTTCTGGGGGTGGTACCCTATTTAGATGTAGATATTGAAGATGAGGACTCTCTTTCGGACCACCTTAATCACTACAGGAAAAAGGGACGAATTCAAATTGCTGTCATTCGAACACCACGGATTTCCAATGCCACAGACTTCCATGCCCTATCTCTTCATCCAGAAGTAGATTTAACCTATGTCACTAAGCCAGAAGACTTAGAAGAAGCGGACATGATTATTTTGCCAGGATCTAAGAGTACCATGGATGACTTTAAATGGATGAAAGAGAAGGGACTAGATAGTAAAATTTTACAAAAAAAGACCAAGGGAACCCCTATCTTAGGAATTTGTGGAGGCTATCAGATGTTGGGGGACCAGATGGAAGACCCTTATGGTGTTGAGTCTGGTGGAGAACTTCGAGGGCTTGGGCTCTTACCTATGACGACTGTTTTTTCGAAGAAAAAAACCACTACCCAGTGCCAGGGCAGAGTTCAAGAAATAGAGGGCTTTTACTCCTGCTGGTCTGGTCTAGACTTTAAGGGGTATGAAATTCATATGGGCCAATCTGACCTAGGAAAAGAAGTCCAAAGTCTTCACACCAATTCTTCTCAAAGTCAGGGAGCTTGTTTAGAAAATGTAGCTGGAACCTATGTCCATGGTTTTTTAGATCAAGAAGAAATTATTCAAAAACTTGTAGAGGCTCTCTTGGAAAAGAAACATTTAAAAGGGGAAGAAACAGCCTTTAATTATGAGGATTATAAAGAAGAACAGTTTGATAAACTGGCAGATGCCCTAGAGAAGGCTCTGGATATGGAAAAATTAGAAGAGATGATTTTCTAGTAATTTAAACGCTTTATCTTAATATCGTGAAAAAGTAAAGAAGAAATCCTTGAAAAGTCTTTACTTAAAGTCAGAATTTAGGTATAATAGTAAAAACACATACTAAAAGAAGAATTTTCTTTTAGCACGTTAAATTAAAAAGGGGGAGAACTATGAAGAAGCGTAACCTAAGAATTGTTACAATGTTACTTGCACTAGTTATGTTGGTAACAGCTTGTGGCGGCGGAAACAATGCTCCGGCAAACAATGGAGGCGGAGAAGCTGGTGAAACAGCAGGCAAAGAAAAGATTTTAAGAACAAACAACAGCTCAGAACCTGGAACATTAGATCCAGCATTAGCAACAGGTACTCATGACTCATGGCCAATGCAACATATCTATGAAGGTCTTATGAAGTACAATGAAAAGGGCGAAGTTGTTGAAGGTGTTGCCAAAGAAATGAAAGTTTCTGAAGATGGCTTAACTTATACTTTCGTTCTTCGTGACGACGCAAAATGGTCTAATGGAGACCCTGTAACAGCAGAAGATTTTGAATTCTCATGGAAGAGAGTACTAGATCCTGAAACAGCCAGTGAATATTCTTACCAACTTTACTACTTAAAGAATGGGGAAGCTTATAACAATGGCGAAGCTACTGCTGATGACGTTGGAGTAAAAGCTATAGATGACAAGACTTTAGAAGTAACGCTTGAAAGTCCTACAGAATACTTCCCAAGCTTAGTTGCTTTCTACACTTACTATCCAACACAAAAAGCAACTGTTGAAAAAAATCCTGATTGGGCAAAAGATCCAAGCAAGGGCGATTTCGTTACCAATGGACCATTCAAATGTGTTGATTGGAAACACAATGAAGCCATTGAACTTGTAAAAAATGACCAATATTACGAAGCAGATAGAATTAAATTAGATGGTATCCATTTCGATATTATTGAAGACCAAAACACTGCTTGGCAACGGTATGAAGGTGGAGAATACGACTTCTTATACAACCCACCAACAACAATTGTTAACAAGTTAAAACAAAGTGATAGTAAAGAATTAAGTCTTGAAGACGAACTTTCCACATACTATTACGAAATTAACACAGAAAAGAAACCTTTAAACAACGTAAAAGTGCGTGAAGCTTTATCTTTAGCAATTGATCGTAAATCTATTGTTGAAAATATTACCCAAGGTGGACAAGTTCCAGCTGAAGGAATGGTACCTTACGGATTAAAAGATGATGCAGGTAAAGACTTCCGTGAAGCTAACGGTAACTTTATTAAAGAAGACGATAAAGAAGCAGTAAAACTTCTAGAAGAAGGTTTAGCTGAAGAAAACATGACAAAAGACGATTTAAACGGCTTAGTTATTGTTTATAATACAGACGAAAACCATAAGAAAATAGCACAAGCAATTCAAGAAATGTGGAACTCCAAATTAGGTATTTCCATGAAACTTGAAAACATGGAATTCCAAACTCTAATTGACCGTCGTCGTCAAGGAGACTTTAGTATTGCCCGTGCTGGTTGGGTTGGAGACTATGCAGACCCAATGACTATGCTTGACCTATTCACTACTGGAAACCCACAAAACAACTCAAGATGGGGAGATTCAGAATTTGATGCACTAATCAAGACAGGAAAAACAACAGTGGATTCAAAGGTTCGTATGGACTCTATGAAAGAAGCTGAAAAGATCTTAATGAGAGATAAACCAGTTATTCCAATTTACTTCTACACTGCACCATATGTAACAAAACCATATGTTACAGGCGTATTCAAGATTATGATGAACTATCCATTCTTAACTTATGCAGACATTACGGAAGAAAAATAAAACATCCGTAGCAATGTAACACTAAAGTAGAGAATCGCTAGCCCGATTCTCTACTTTATATTTAGAATTGACACAAAAGCCCTTAGAAAGGAAGAAGAATGAAAAAATTTGTGTTGAAGAGATTTTTAATCTCTCTTGTAACACTGTGGGTGATTATCACCATTACCTTTTTATTGATGCACGCGATTCCGGGAGACCCCTTTGCAAAAGATGGTCGGATGCCCGAGACGGTTTACAACAACTTACGTGCGCGATATGGGTTGGATCGCCCCAAAAGTGAGCAGTATCTTATCTACTTAAAAAATGTATGTAAATTAGACTTTGGAGAATCTATGAAGTCCAAGGCCGAAAATGTAAATGAAATGATTGCACGGGGAGCACCAGTTTCCGCTAAACTTGGGATTCAAGCTTTTGTTATTTCCATTATTATTGGTCCGGCTTTAGGCTCTATTGCGGCCCTCTACCAAAACAAGGTTCCAGATTATGTTATGATGATTTTAGCAATTATTGGGATTAGTGTGCCTTCGTTTGTTTTGGGGACCTTATTTATT
>JASBZN010000079.1 GCA_029983435.1 Urinicoccus sp.
AATGTCATATGATGGAATGATGCTAAAAAGCGTCGTTGAACAATTAAATACCCAACTGAAAACTAGCCGAGTTGATAAGATTCACCTTCCTACCCACCAGGAACTTTTTATAAGCTTTCGTAACCCTGGTATGAATGAAACTCTTTTAATTAGTGCTTCTTCTAGTCACCCAAGGATTTATCTTTCGAAACATAAATTAGAAAATCCAAAGCAACCCCAACTCTTTTGCATGGTCTTGAGAAAACACCTACAAGGAGCCAAGCTCCTAGAAGTGAAACAAATTGGAGAAGACCGTATCGCTGAATTTGTTTTTGAAGCTTTAAACGACCTAGGAGATTTTGTCCACCTTTCCTTAATTGTAGAAATTATGGGAAAATACTCCAATATTATCCTTATTAATAGCCAAAGTCGAGAAATTATAGATGCTTTAACAAAAGTTGGTGCTAGCATGAGTTCTGTACGGCAAGTTTTGCCTGGGAAAACATATGATCCTGAGGTTATTAACCAAAAAAAATCCATTCTAGCTACCAATCTTGAAGACTTTAAAACTTCCTATCTGGCATCTCCAGAAAATAAAACTTTTCCTCAGTTTTTAATCACAAATTACATGGGTATCTCAAAGACCCTCACCCGAGAAATTATGTACCGGGCAAAAATAGACGAAAGTCTTCCTAAGTCTGCTTTAGAAGAAGAGGAAAAAGAACGACTTCTTATCACTACCTTAGACTTTTTCAAGCTTTTTAAAGACCAAAACTATTCCTTTGGCCTCTATAAGGACCAAAGCCAGGATAAAATTTTAGATTTTTCTAATGTTCCTCTAACCATGTACCCAGAAGCCAGTCAAGTCTTTACTAATCCCTCTGAACTTTTAGAAGCAGTCTTCCTTCAACGAGCAGAGAAAGACTTAATTCAGCAAAAATCTTCTGATTTACGGAAAAATTTAAAAACTCAGTTGAAACGAGACTATTCCAAACTTGGTAAATTAAGAACTGAATTAGAAGCGGCTAAAAACAGAGAAAAATATAAGGTTTATGGTGACCTAATCTCCGCAAACCTTCATACCATTCAACCAGGTCAAGAATCTTTGAAAACAGAAAACTTCTATGACCCAGATTTAAGTGAGATTGACATTCCTTTAAATGTTACACTCTCCCCAGCACAAAATGCCAATAAAATGTATAAACGCTATCAAAAGTTAAAGCACGCTTCCAAAATATTAATCCAGCAAATTCAAGATACCTTAGATAATATTCAAGCCTATGAAGAAATTTCTCTACAAATTGATTGGGCTGAAACTCCCAAAGAGTTAGATGAAATTAAGGAATCCTACCGGCTCATTAAGGGGCAAAAAATTCAAAAAAATAAAAAGAAAAAGTCCTCCCCTTCTAGTCCTATGATTTATAAGAGCCCCACTGCTACCATCTATGTTGGAAAAAACAACCGTCAAAATGATGAAATCACCTTTAAAATTGCCAACAAAGACGACCTTTGGTTCCACATCCGCAACAACCCTGGGTCCCATGTCCTTTTAAAAAATACTGGTCAAGACTTTTCCAATGAAGATATGCTAAATGCTGCTCGTCTTGCGGCCTATTACAGTAAATTAAAGGGATCAAAACATATCGATGTCGACTACACCTTAAAAAAATATATCAAGCGTCATCCTTCCAACAAGACCGGCCTAGTCCACTACACAAACTTTAAAACTGTCCACGTATCAGGAGAAAAAATCCCCAAAAATTTAACACGAGAATCTTAAATAAAAGAGAGTCGATAGAATAGTTTCTATCGACTCTCTTTGTCTGCTATCTTTTACCCTTTAGCTAAATTTTATGGAATTTAACATTCCCTCTCTACTCATCTTTTAGGTATTTCATCCGCTTTAAAACCAACTTATAACCATCCGCTCCATAATTCAAGGCCCGATTGATTCGACTAATGGTTGCAGTACTTGCTCCTGTTTCTTTTTCAATTTCGTTATAAGTTTTTTTGCCAACTAATAGCTTCACAACTTGGAAACGTTGGGCGATGGATTGAATTTCCTTGACAGTGCAAATATCTTCAAAAAAACGAGAACATTCTTCTTTATCCTTCAAAGTTAAAATCGCGTCAAATAGTGCATCTGTATTTTCAGATTGAATTTTTGATTGATAGGTCATAGCTACTCCTTAAAATAGTCCCGTAATATTTCCCTCTTTATCAATATCCATATGATTTGCCGCTGGATCTTTAGATAGTCCAGGCATCGTCATAATATCTCCAGTTTTTGCCACAATGAAATTGGCTCCAGTTTCTGCCACTAATTCTCTTACCGTTAAAGAATAGTCAGTGGGAGCTCCCAATTTACTGGGATCATCTGAAAAAGAGTATTGTGTTTTTGCTACACAAACTGGTAAGTGGTCAAGGCCTTGGTCTTTAATTCTTGCAAGTTGACTTTTCGCATCTTTTGAATAAATAACATCTTTGGCTCCATAAATTTCTTGAGCTAGACAAAGCAATTTTTCTTCTAAAGTCATGCTTTCATTAACCAAGGGTTTAAAATCAGCTTTCCCTTGATCTAGAACTTCAATTACCCTATCAGCTAAGTCTAGGGCTCCCTTGCCGCCTTCAGCAAAGCAAGTAGAAAGAGCATAAGAAACTTCTTCTTCTTTTAAAATCTTTTCTAAAGCTTTAATTTCAGCTTCTGTATCCGTTGGGAACGCATTAATACAAACAACAATAGGTAATCTATATTTTTTCATGTTGGCAATGTGTCTCTTTAGGTTGACAGCCCCCTTAACTAAGGCTTCAACATCTTCTTGCGTTAAGTTTTCTTTTTCTAGCCCACCATTGTATTTTAAGGCCCGAATAGTAGCAACTAACACAACGCAATCTGGCTTTAAGTTCCCTGCTTGGCATTTAATATCCAAGAATTTTTCTGCTCCCAAGTCGGCACCAAAACCTGCTTCTGTTATGGTGATTTCTCCAAGTTTTAAGGCTGCTTTTGTAGCAATAATTGAATTACATCCGTGGGCAATGTTGGCAAAAGGTCCCCCATGGATAATAGCTGGGGTATTTTCGATGGTTTGGACCAAGTTAGGCAAAAGAGCATCTTTCATTAGCATAGTAACTGCTCCTTGAACCTTTAAGTCCGCAACTGTCACCGGTTGATTGTCATAAGTATAAGCTACGGTGATTTTAGACACCCTATCTTTAAAATCCATTAAGTCTTTGGACAAGCATAAGATAGCCATGATTTCAGAAGCTACAGTAATATCAAATCCATCTTGTCTTGCAAAGCCATTTTTTTCTGACCCGAGACCTACAATAATTTCTCTTAAAGCCCGATCATTCATATCCATAACCCGTTTCCAAATAATCTTTCTCGAGTCTATATTTAGAGTGTTTCCTTGGTGGATATGGTTGTCAATACACGCTGCAATGAGATTATGCGCACTAGTGATGGCATGAAAGTCCCCTGTAAAGTGGAGATTAATATTTTCCATAGGGAGTACTTGAGAATATCCCCCTCCACAGGCACCTCCCTTAATACCAAAAACAGGGCCAAGACTTGGTTCTCTTAAGGCTGTAATGGCATTTTTACCCCGTTGGCAAAGAGCCATGGTTAAACCAATATTCGTAGTGGTTTTCCCTTCTCCAGCAGGCGTTGGATTAATGGCTGTAACTAAAACTAACTTTCCATCTTCGTTCTTTTCACATTGGTCTAAGGTATCTTTGGATATCTTGGCCATATGTTTGCCATATTCAATTAAATTTTCCCTTTTTAAACCCATTTTCCCGCCAATAGTTTCAATGGGTTCTAATTGGGCCTCTCTTGCAATTTCTACATCTGTTTTCAATGGATACCTCTTTCCCTATAAAATTTTTATAGTTGTTTATTCATTTCATCAACTTCAGCAGCTAACTCTTCCTTATAAGCCTTTAACTTTTCTCTAAGTTCCTTATCTGCCACTGCTAAAATTTCTGTCGCTAAAATCCCTGCATTTTTCCCGCCATTAATAGCCACTGTTGCTACAGGAACCCCTGTTGGCATTTGAACTGTTGCTAAAAGAGCGTCTAAACCTTCTACAGACCCTGCAACTGGCACGCCAATAACAGGTAAACTTGTGTAGGCAGCTAATACTCCAGATAAATGGGCAGCTTTCCCTGCAATTCCAATAATGACACCATAGCCATTATCTTCTGCCTTGGATGCAAATTCACTAGCTGCATAGGGTGTACGATGAGCTGAAATAACTTTTGTATCATAACTGACACCAAATTTATCCAACATTTTTTCTACGCCTTCTGCAATTTTTCGATCGGAAATACTCCCCATAATAATTGCCACTTTCATCTTGATTCCCTCCTTAAAACCTTTAAACTTTTCATCTATTTACTATAGTAACAATGTGAAGTTACCCTGTCAAGAACAGACTCCTAAAGGATAAAATCACACTTTTTATAAACTACTGTTTTCTCCTCTTTATAGAGATCTTGCAAGGGTTTAAGAACTAGTTTTTCGCTGTCGTAATGGCCAATATCAATGAGGCAAAAATCTCTTTCATAGGCCCCTTGACCATCGTGATACTTCACATCTCCTGTGATGAAAAGATCCGCTCCTCCTTGAATAGCTTGGTCCATAAATTCTGCTCCACTTCCCCCTAAGATAGCAACCCTATTAATTTTCTTAGGAGCTCTCCCATAAACGATAGGGGGTCTAGTCGTAACAAAAGTATTTAAAGCATCCAGCAGGTCTTTTAAATCCTTAGTCTCTATTTTCCCAATATAACCCATGGTCCTTCCCTGGTCATCTAGATCTAGGGCCTTTAAGTCTGTTAACTTTAACTCTTTTGCCAAGGCATCATTGACTCCTCCCCTGGCTCGGTCTAAGTTTGTATGGGCACTAAGAATAGAAATCTTATTTTTTAAAGCTTGGTAAATAATTTTAGACTTATAGTCTCTTAAATCAATTCCATGAATCCCTTGGAAAAACATGGGATGGTGAGAAATAATTACATTACAATTTTCTTCCAAGCATTTTTTTATAACCTGATCAGTGACATCTAAAGAAATTACCAGGCCAGAAACTTCTTCTTCTGGAAAATAAATTTGGGGCCCTACTTGATCCCAATCTTCTGCTAAGTCCTCTGGAGCCAAGGTAATTAACTTTTCATAAATATCTTTAACAAGACGCATGTAACCACTCCTTTAACTTCTCTATTTCTTTTCTTACTTTTTCTGCCTTGTCCTTTTGTCTTTCAAAATTTTTAGCTTTATTTAAGTTCTCTAGAACTTTCTCTCGTCTTTTTATTTCAAACTGAAACCAAGACTCTTTTAAGGGGTCATTATTCGCTAAAAAAGCTCGAGAAATTCCTTGAGGCTCTAGACTCCTCTTGGGACAGTAAAAAATTTTAAAAATATGGTAGTATTTCCCCCGCTCAAAAGCTAATTCTTCTTTTTCAATAAAAAAGCCAAGCCGAGCTAGATTTTCCCTTAAAATATCCACTCCCTGCATGGGTTGAACAATAAGATATTGGCAATCCTTGGCGATATCCAAGCATTCTTCCAGTATTTTGCTAATTAAAGCGCCTCCCATACCAGCAAT
>JASBZN010000080.1 GCA_029983435.1 Urinicoccus sp.
TGTAATGAGCTTTATTTAGGAGGAATTGAATGAATATTTTAGTAATTAACTGTGGGAGTTCATCTTTAAAATACCAATTAATTGATATGAACAATGAAAAAGTTTTGGCTAAGGGATTAGTTGAACGTATTGGTATTGATGGATCCCAAATCAAACATGAAACTATTGGCAAGGAAGAAGTAAAAATTCAAGAACCAATGAAAGACCACAAGAGAGCCTTGGAATTGGTATTAGCATCTGTAACAGATAAAGATTACGGAGCTGTTGCTTCTTTGGATGAAATCCAAGCAGTTGGTCATCGGGTTGTACACGGTGGAGAATCTTTTGCAGATTCTGTAATTATTGATGATGAAGTAATGAAGGCAATTAACGATAATGTAGAAGTTGCCCCCTTACACAATCCACCAAACATTATGGGGATTGAAGCTTGTAGTGAACTGATGAAAGATGTTCCACAAGTTGCTGTTTTTGACACAGCTTTCCATCAAACCATGCCTGAAAAGAACTATATTTATGCCCTGCCTTATGAATACTATCAAAAATATAAGATTCGTCGGTATGGCTTCCACGGCACAAGTCATAAATATGTTACTGAAAAAGCAGCAGAAATGTTAAATAAACCAGCAGACCAAGTAAACTTAATTACTTGTCACTTGGGAAATGGGTCTAGTATTTCCGCTATTGTAAATGGAAAGAGCTACGACACAACCATGGGATTCACTCCGCTAGAAGGATTGGCAATGGGGACTCGTACTGGGGACTTAGATCCTGCAATTATTCCTTTTATTATGGATAAGGAAAACATGACTCCAGACCAAATGAATACTTTATTAAATAAAAAATCTGGTGTTCTTGGTATCAGTGGAGTAAGTAGTGACTTTAGAGACTTAGAAGAAGCAGCAGGTAAGGAACATCGTGCACAATTAGCTTTGGATATTTTCGAATCTCGCGTTCGTAAGTACATTGGTGCTTATTACGCAACAATGGATCATGTAGATGGAATCATCTTTACTGCTGGTGTTGGCGAAAATTCAATTTCTATGCGTGCATCTATTATTGAAGGTTTAAAAAATATTGGCCTGAAAGTAGACGCTGAAAAAAATGATGTACGTGGTAAAGCTCAAGAAATTAGTGCAGAAGATTCTTCTTGTCCAATTTTTGTTATTCCAACCAATGAAGAATTAATGATTGCAAAGGAAACTTTAGAATTAACAAAATAAGTAAGTTTCCTATTGACAGGTCTTTATATCCATCATATAATAAGTTGTATGTATATTTGAGGGGTGAATCATGGAACTATCTAAATTAAAAGATCTAACCTTAGAAGGGACACCTTACCAAGGAGAGATTTTGGAGGCTATCGAAGCGATTGATACCGATGGTTTATCAATTCAGTTTCCGATTCGCTATGAAGTCAGTGTATATTCCTTACATGACGTATGGACTCTCATTTTATCTGTAGACTTTGAGTATCAAACAAATTGCAGTCGCTGTTTAAAAGAAATGGTGGATAGGGTGTCTGTAGAATCAGAAATGATTGTTGCAGAAACCGAAGAGGATGCTAAACTTTATCATAGTGAGGATGAGGATGAAGTCATTCTTTGGCAACGACGGGATAATTTTCTCGACGAATTGGCTATGAGTATTGTGGTTACATCGCTTCCGATACAACCGCTTTGTTCGGATGATTGCAAGGGTCTATGTCCAACTTGCGGGAAAGACTTAAACCTAGGAGATTGTACTTGCGATAATCAATCCATAGATCCTCGTTTCGCAGCATTGCAAGGTCTATTTGACGAAGAATAAGGAGGTGTAGAAATGGCAGTACCTAAGAGAAAAACATCTAAGCAACGTCGTAACAAACGTCGAGCTTCATCATATCAATTACCAAAAACAACTGTAGTTGAATGTCCAAATTGCCATGAAATGAAGTTACCACATCGCATTTGTCCTAAATGTGGCTACTATGATGGTAAAGAAGTTATATCTATGGAAGACTAAGATTCTTGGACTTGTAATAGATAGGTAATCTGCGAGCAATTAACTTATTAAGAGACTTGTACATCTTCTTAAGTTCTTTGCTCGCATTTTTATTATTTAGGTTCATAGGAAACCATTCTTATTTATTGCAAAGTTAACTTACTTAGGGTACACTATTCTTAGAAATAGAAATAAGAGATTGAGGGTGACGGATGAAAGTAATATTTGATTGCTATGGTGCCGATTTAGGGCCGGAAGTAATGGTTCAAGGCGCCAGTGATTATGCGGCAAATCATCAACTTACGCCTCTATTTATTGGAGACGAAAAAGTTATTCATAAAGAAATAAGTAAGTATCCTTTGAAGGATTACGAAGTGATCCATACGGATACTTTTATTGAAAATACAGAAGAACCCACAAAAGCGTTGCGGAAGAAAAAAGACTCCTCCCTTGTAATGGCTTTAAAATTATTAAAGGAAAAAAAGGCGGATGCTGTTTTAAGTTGTGGAAGTACAGGTGCTCTTTTAGCTGGAGGACTCTTTATTATTGGCCGAAAAGAAGGAATTCAAAGAGCCTGTCTACCAGTGCCTATTCCTAAACTTCAGGGGCGTGTTTGTCTTTTAGATGCTGGAGCCAACGTAGATTGCTCACCAGAAATTATCCATTCTTTTGCACATATGGGGAACTCCTACACCAATAAAGTTTTTGATGTGGAGAAACCAAAAGTTTATCTACTAAATATAGGAACAGAAGAAGGCAAAGGAAATAGTCAAACCAAGGAAAGTTTTAAACTTTTGGCTCAGGATAAAACCCTTGAATTTATGGGGAATTTAGAAGCCAGAAATGTTTTAATGTCGGATGCCGATGTTTTGGTATGTGATGGTTTCGTTGGGAATATTTTTCTAAAGACCTTAGAAGGTTTTGGGGAATTTTTATCTCTTAGCTTAAAAAAACAAGCTGGGGATAGTTTGGCTCAAATGGGGAAAAGTCCCGTAGGTCAAGCTTTTACGAAGATAAAAAACCTGTTCGATTATAAGGAAGTTGGAGCTGTTCCTCTTTTGGGAATCCAGGAGTTGGTTTTTAAAGCACATGGCAGTTCCGATGCGAAGGCGATTTATAGTTCTCTGGTTCAAATTGACCAGGCATTAAATAAAAATTTATTAAAAGAAATTTAACTTTCAGGAGGAAAAAATGAAAGATCGGATACTTGAAATTATTGCAGAACAATTCCATGTAAACGTTGAAGATTTAGAAGAAGATACTAATTTTGTTGATGATTTAAATGTGGATTCCATTGAGCTACTAGAACTTGTAATGGCTATTGAGGATGAGTTTGACATTGAATTAGAGGATGATGTTTTAGAAAATATTACAACTGTTGGAGACGTTTTGGACTTTATTGACGAAAAAAACATTCATGAATGATTTTAAGGCTCTTGAAGAAAAATTAAATTACCAGTTTAAAAAGCAAGATGCGTTAAAGGAAGCCTTTAACCATGCCTCTTATGTCAATGAGCAAGAAGGCTTAAGAAGTTATGACCGGAGGGAATTTTTAGGGGATGCTATTTTAGATGCTATTATTAGTGATTATTTATTTAAAAAATATCCCCAAATGAATGAAGGTGACTTAACCGTTTTACGGGCCAAGTATGTCGATGAATATGCTTTAAACAAAATTGGCCTGTATTTAGACTTTGATTCTTTAATTAAATTTAGGCCTCAAAAGTATCATAAAAATGAGGTTTCTGAATCTATGAGAGCAGATGTGGTAGAGGCAATTTTTGCCTCTATCTTTCTTGAAGCAGGTTATGGCAGGGCAAAAGATTTGATTCTAAGACTTTATGAAGTGGTGGATAGAGAGATGGCAGGAGCTTTTGAAGGCAAGGAAAACTATAAGTCCAAGCTGCAAGAGATTTGCCAAAAAAACTACCATGCCTTAACTATTCAATACGAAGTTTATAAGGTAACGGGACCTACTTGGGATCGAACTTTTTATACATACTGTAAAAACAAGGGAAAAATTATTGGCAAGGGAAAAGGGGCCTCTAAAAAAGAAGCCTCTCAAATGGCAGCAAAAGATGCCTTAGAAAGCTTGTAGTATCTATGAGAACAAAGTATAGAATTTTACCAATTTTTATTAGTTTTCAGGGGTGTCCCCACCAATGTATCTATTGCAATCAAAATGAAATTACAGGGTCTTGGCAAATGACACCAGATTTGGCAGAAAAGGAAATAAAAGAAGCTTTGGGAATGATGGAAGACTTTCAAGTCGCCTTTTATGGAGGGACTTTTACTTCCTTGCCAAAGGACCTTCAACTTGCGTATTTTCATAAACTAAGTCCTTATTTAGGAAAAGAAATTAGGGGAGTTAGGATTAGTACCAGACCGGATGCTATTGAAAGTGACCATTTGGAGACTTTAAAAAAATTAGGTCTTGAAACAGTAGAATTAGGAGCTCAATCCATGGATCAGATGGTGTTAAATGCCTCTTTAAGAGGGCACTCTGTGGAAGATGTAAGAGAAGCTTCTGAAAAGGTTCGAAGGGCAAATCTAGAACTGGGGATTCAACAAATGCTGGGTCTACCTGGAGAGAATGAGGACTCTTTTAAGACCTCAGTTTCTGAAATTTGCCGAATAAAACCTGACTTTGTTCGCCTGTATCCCACCCTGGTCTTAAAAGATACCCCCCTAGAAAAGCTATATCAACAAGGAAATTACCAACCCCTTGACTTAGAAAAAGCCATCCAGCGAGGGAGTTTTGCCTATGGGTGCTATCTAGAAAAGGGGATTGAAGTAATTCGAATGGGCTTACAGGCTACTGAAAATATTAGCTATGAAAAAGATTTGCTGGCAGGACCTTTTCACCCTTCTTTTGGACAAATGGTTAAGTGTCATTACTTAGTAGACCGTCTCATCAAGACCTTAAGAACTTTGCAGGTAAATGAAGTGTTAGAAATTATTGGTCCAGCAAGAATGCTCGCCAATCTTATTGGGCAAAAAGCCTATGGTCGTAAAAAATTAGAAGATCATTTTGGACCCATAAAATTTCTTCCAACAGAGGACCCCAACTTACTTATAAAAACCAGTGACCGATGGATTAATCTTGGAGATGACAAGCATGTTTTTAAAATCAATTGAGCTACAGGGCTTTAAAAGTTTTGCAAAAAAAACAAAGATTACTTTTACCGAACCCATTACGGCTATTGTAGGACCGAATGGAAGTGGGAAAAGTAATATTTTAGATGCAATTACTTGGGCTTTGGGGGAAACACGAGTATAAAGATTGCGAGGTTCCAAGATGGCAGATGTTATTTTTTCTGGGACCAATCAGCGGAAGGCGCAAGGTTTTGCGGATGTGATTCTTTGCTTTGATAATTCCACAAAATGGTTGGATATTCCTTATAATGAAGTTCTTATTCAAAGGCGGATGTATCGGTCTGGAGAGAGTGAGTTTCGCATCAACCAAGAACTTTGTCGCTTAAAGGATATTCAAGAACTCTTTATGGATACGGGGATTGGGAAAGACGGCTATTCCTTTATTGGGCAAGGAAGAATT
>JASBZN010000081.1 GCA_029983435.1 Urinicoccus sp.
CTGAAATGATGCCAGTAAATCCCCACATCATCCGGCTCAATTCCCATCCACATGCAACTTCTGCTAGGTGTTTTAAATCTTCTCCTAGATTAGTGGATAAGTAAAAAACAACTTGGTCTTTTCCATCAGGACCTAGGGGCTTTTCTTCTAGGTGAACTTTAAACTTAGCATCTTTCAGGTTTAATTGCCTTACTTCCTCTTGGACCCGCCCTTGTAGAGCTTGAGCTAGGGTTTGTCGGTCTTCGTGAATGAGCTGAGCCAAAGCGTCCATCTCTTCTTGGATTTTTTTCAGCTCTTCCTCCTTAGCCAAGACTTCCTCTTCATAATTTTTTAGCTGATCCAGCTTATCCTTACTTTCTTGGCAGTAAGATAAAATCTCTTCAACGGTATTGCCATATTTTCTCTTAAGGGTATTGACTAGGTTTATCCTATCTTCTAGAAGTTTCAATTCTTCTGGATCTTGGTTTAAACCCTCCAAGACATGACTCAGACCTTGACCCACTTCATGGACTTCATGGCGTAAGCTCTCTAATTGCTTGGCCCAATCTTCCACTTCTTGGTCATATTCACTTATCTTATATAAACTTCCTAGCGCCGTATCCAACTGATCTAGGGCAGAGGTGTTTTCGTAAGAGCTCGTAATGGCTTGAAGACTTGACTCCAACCCCTGAACAATAGACGCTTGGTTTTCCAACTTCCGATACTTTTGACTTAAATCATCTTCGTCATCTTCTGTCAATTGGGCCTCTTGAATTTCTTGGCACTGAAATTCCAAGAGGTCGATTTCCCGCATCCTCGTTTGGTCATCCATCTTTAAATGGCTTAACTCTTCTTTTATCTCATCGTACTTTTGAAAGAAATCTCTCATTTCTCTTAAATGATTTTCGTGACTTTTATCACCAAAAGAGTCTAAAATCTTTTTTTGTTGTTGACTATCTATTAGGTCTGATCCCTCATGTTGGGCAAAGACATCCACAAGATGTTTTGTAATTTCCTTTAACTGACTGAGAGAAACCACTTGACCATTCACCCTTAACACACTTGGCCGGTCTAAAAAAAGTTCCCTTGTAATGGTTAGGTAGTCATCTTGATTGATGCCAGCTTTTTTAAGACTAGCTTGCACTGCATCCTGGTGTTGGTAAAAAACCCCTTGAATAAAAGCAGAATCAAAACCTGTCCGAATAAAATTTTTATTGGCTCTAGCTCCTAAAATCATGTCTAAAGCATCAATTAAAATAGATTTCCCTGAGCCAGTTTCTCCTGTTAAGACATTTAAGCCTTTGGAAAACTCTACGGTTAAATCATCAATAATTGCAAAATTTTTAATATTTAACTCAACCAGCATGATTTCCTCCACTTGCATGGGCTTCTTGAACAATTTGCCCAAGGTCGTAGTTTCTTTCTTTATATCCCTTTTTTGCCAACGCTAAAAATTCAATATTTCCCTTCATGCCATGAATCGGAGAACTTGTTAAGGTTTCAACATCCAAGTCTAAGCCTTTAAAAAGGGTCATCATTTTACCTAAAACTTCTCGGTGAACACTGGCTTCTCGAACGATTCCACCCTTGCCCACCTTGTCCTTCCCTGCTTCAAATTGCGGCTTAATTAAAGCACAAATTTGGCCTCCATCTTTTAAGAGCTTTTCTGCTACATCTAAAACCAATTCCAAGGAAATAAAAGACACATCAATGCTGATAAAATCTGCTCCCTCTGGGAAGGTCTCTGGGTCCAAATGCCGAATATTGACTTTTTCCATATTAACCACTTGAGGATTTTGTCTCAAACGATAATCCAGTTGATTATAGCCTACATCAATACAATACACTTTTTTAGCTCCATGTTGAAGCATACAGTCTGTAAAACCACCTGTAGATGCTCCAATATCAATACAGACCTTCCCCTTTAAGTCAATCTTTTCATTGTCTAAAATTTTTTCCAGCTTATAGCCTCCCCGACTGACATACTTCATCTGCCCTTTCAGGCGAAGTTGGTCTTCTCGGTTGAGAAGCTGGCCTGGCTTATCAATTCTCTCCGTCTCGTGAACCACAAGACCTGCCATAATCAACCGCTTTGCCTTTTCTCGGCTGGAAGCCAATCCCTGCTCATAAAGTAAAACATCTGCCCGAACCTTATCCTTGGCCATGGAGAACCTCCTGAAGATAATTTCTTAAATGTTTGATTTCAGGTCTTTTCATTTCCAATTGGTCTAAGGCTTCCTTCAGTCTTTCTTCCAGCACCTTTTTATCTTCCAAATTATAATGAGCCAACTGGTCATCCTCTACATCATCTTTATATTGGTAGAGACTACCAAAAGTTTGGCCACAAATTTCCATCCATTGAACTTCTTCCTCTTCAGGATCTGTTAAAAGCAAGGGAATCATAAAAGCTGCTAAAAAAAGTGCATTCGTTTTTTTAAGATAATCCTTTTGGTCAAAGCTAGGATGAAGGTCTACCATCTGTCCTTGAATCATCCCATGACTCCCAGCAGATTTCATTAGAAAGTAAGAAGCCTTTAAAAAAGCTTCGAGCCTCTTTCCTTCTAAATTTAAACTGTGTTGAAATAAAATTTCTCCAGCCCCATTTAAAAGAGCATCTCCTGCCAGGATTGCTGTAGCTTCATTAAATTTTTTATGGACCGTTAGTTTTCCTCGCCGAAAATCATCGTCGTCCATATCTGGCAAATCGTCATGGATCAAAGAATAATTGTGAATCCATTCCATAGCCACCATTAAAACTTCTAAGTCTTCCTCTTCTACTTGATACACCTCACCAAGCTTAGCTATTATATTAGGTCTTAGGCGCTTTCCTCCAGCCATGAGAGCATAGTCAACAGCGTGGTAAATAAAGGTGTCTTTAAAGTAATTTAAAGATTCTAATAAGAGTACTTCAATATCTTTCAAGATTCTTCACCTATTTCAAGAGCTTGATAGCTGTCTGTATCTTCCTTGTATTCTTCCAACTTTCCTTCCAAGTCATTTAAAATCTTCCGGCACTTATCGTAGTAGTCCAGAGCTTCTTGATAGATTTTAAAACTTTCCTCTAGGGGAATCTCCCCTTCTTGGAGTTGCTTTACTCGTTTTTCTAAGGCCTCTAAATTTTTTTCATAAGACATTTTTTCATCCATCTTAATCTCCTTTATTTTCAATTCTGGCTCCTACAGACCCATCTCGTAAAATAAGCTCTACATAATCTTGATTTTCTAAGTCCCCAATCCCCTTTACTAGGCGGTTGTTTTTCATAATAAAGGCATAAGGGAAAGATCTTTGTACACCTTCTAAATCTTGACCCAATTCTAAAAGTTGGGCTCTTCTCTTTTGAAGACTCTCCAGAATTCCCTGCCTTATTTTTCCTTCTAAAGAATCCAAGTACTTGTTTTCTTTATCCAACCTATTCTTTGGCCCATAAAAGGTCAATTGGAGCTTTGTCTGCCCTAGTCTATCTACCTGCTTTCGCAAAGAAGATTCCATGGTGTTTTTAAGCTTTAACTTATTTAAATTTAAAGTCCCCCGGTGGCGTTCTAGGCTCGCTTTCGGGGAATATTGATCAAGTTGAAGTTTCCTTTGCCCCAGGTAACTTTTTTCATCATCTAGAAGATAAGTCATCCGGTTTTGAGCCTGTCTTCTTAGAAGATCCAGCCCTTGAACCAAGTCTGCTTTCTTGCTAACGGCAATTTCTGCTGCAGCAGAAGGTGTTGGCGCCCGATAATCCGCAACAAAATCTGAAATAGAATAATCCGTTTCATGACCCACTGCTGAAATAATCGGTATTTTGGCACAAAAGATATCCCTGGCCAAATCCTCGTCTTGAAAAGCTACAAGGTCTTCGAAGGACCCGCCGCCTCGACCAATAATAATCAAATCCAGGCTCTCATCTTCTAAGGCCCGTTTTAAACTCTTTCGAAGGCTCTTCACAGCCAAATTTCCTTGAACCAAAGAAGCATATAAGACTAAAGATACATCTGGATTTCTTCTCTTTAAAACATGGACAATATCCCGTAAAACAGCCCCATCTCGAGAGGTGACTACTCCAATTTTTCGCACAAAAGAAGGGATCTTCTGCTTATATTTTTCATCAAATAAACCTTCTTTACTTAAGCGTTCCTTGGTAGCCAGATAATTTTTATAAAGAGCTCCCAAACCCTTTTTTTCAATTCCTTTAACATAAAGAGTTAACCTGGTTTCCTTTTCGAAAACGGAAATCCCACCCCGAACCAAAACCTGGTCTCCCTCTTTAAAATCAATGGAAACTTGGCTTTTTTCCCACCGGTATAAAATGCAGGGGATACTGGCCTTTTGATCTTTTAAACTGAAATAAGTATGGCCAGACTGATACGTCTTAAGATTACTAATTTCTCCCTCCACCAAAATATCCGAGAGAAAATAGTCCATGTCAATGGTTCTTTTTATATAGCTTGTTAACTCATGAACTTGAATTGCCTTCATAGAAACTCCTGTAAAAAAGAGGGCTTCCACAGATTCAATCTATTGGCAGCCCTTCTTAATTTTATCTCCATATTTTTTTATAACAGAGCCCAAAATTCCATTAATAAAGCGTGAAGAATCGTCTGTTGAAAATCTCTTAGCTAGTTCAACAGCTTCATTAATACTTACCTTTGCTGGTATTTCTTCACAAAACAAAAACTCATAGACTGCAACTCGTAAAAGAGCCAAATCTACCTTGGCCAAGCGATGAATGTCCCAGCCTACTAAGGTCTCATCAATGACCCCATCAATTTCTTCTTGATGGTCCGCAAAAGAAAGAAATTCTTCATAGACAAGCTCAGACTGGTCTTTTAACCATTCTTCAATGGCCTCAAAATCAAAAGATTCTTCTTCCTTATGGAAGGGCAATTGAAAAATAGCCTGCATCAATAGGATCCGTTTTTTCCGTTGACTTAGTGCCATGTTATGCCTTTGCAACCATTTCTGCTGGTGGGGTTGCAATTCCAACGACATGGACGTTGACTTCCACTACAGAAAGACCTGTCAAGTTTTCAACAGATTCCTTGACTTTTTCTTGAACTTCTTTGCAAATCGCAATGATATTTTTTCCATATTCAATGGACAAAGAAAGGTCAATAACCCCTTCTCCTTCCCCTACGGTTACTTTCACGCCACGAGCTGGTGTTCGAACACCAAATTTTCCCGCTACATCTGCTACCCCACTCATTAAATCATTGGTAGGATAAAAAACACCGTCAATATGAGAAGCAGCAACGATGGCTATCTTCGCAATAACATCATCCGCTATTTTTACACTTCCATCACTGGATTGTTCGTTGATATATTTTTCCACGAAAACACCTCCATAAACTTATATCTTATTATACCAAAAGTTAATAGCAAGTACAATCATTCCTCCCAATTCAAGGCCTGGGGAAATTTAGAATAAAAAAACCGTCGATTCTCGACGGTAGTTTGGCAGGGGTAGAAGGATTTGAACCCTCGACATTTGGTTTTGGAGACCAACGT
>JASBZN010000082.1 GCA_029983435.1 Urinicoccus sp.
AAATTCCTTAAGAAGGGTCCTCTTGTCCTCATTGCCAGGAGCCGCAGTTTCTTTTGTGAACATCCGAGGCGTAGAACATGAATTTGCTACTGTTCCCGGAGTGTTAGAAGATGTGCCGGAACTCATTCTAAATATTAAGGAAATTGTTCTAAAATCCCATGTGGATGAACCGGTTCATTTAACCATTGAAAAAACCGGAGAAGGCGAATTACTGGCAGGAGATATTCAAACGGGTATTGATGTTGAAATTATAAACCCAGAACAGCATATTGCAACGTTAAATGAAGAAGCAGATGTCTTTATTGATTTAACCGTGGAACGGGGTCGTGGTTACGAACCCAGTGAACTGAAAAAAGATGAAGTGACACAAATTGGGATCATCCCCATTGACTCCAACTACACACCAATTTCCAAAGTAAATTGGAAAGTAGAAAACACACGCGTTGGACAAAGAACAGACTACGACCGGTTAATTTTAGATGTAGAAACCGATGGATCCATGCCAGCAGATGAAGCAGTTTCTCTTGCAGCGAAAGTCCTTACAGAACATCTAGAACTATTTATCGGTTTAACAGACCATGTTAGCGATGTCAATATTATGGTGGAAAAGGAAGAAGATCAAAAAGAAAAAGTCCTAGAAATGACTGTGGAAGAATTAGATCTTTCTGTCCGTAGTTTCAATTGCTTAAAAAGAGCAAACATCAATACTGTAGAAGAACTTACACAAAAAACTGAAGAAGATATGATGAAGGTGAGAAATCTAGGGCAAAAATCCTTAGAAGAAGTCCAAAACAAACTAGAAGAACTTGGACTATCCTTAAAAGAATCGGAAGAATAAGGAGGAAACCATGGCAACACTTAGAAAACTAGGTCGACCAACAGCTCATCGTAAAGCCATGCTTCGTAATTTAACAACCGACGTCTTGGAAAAAGGACGTATCGAAACAACAGTGACACGAGCAAAAGAAACTCGTCGCCTTGTTGAAAAAATGATTACACTAGGCAAGCGTGGCGATTTACATGCAAGACGTCAAGCCTTGGCATTTATTTACGATGAAGATGTCGTTACAAAGCTATTCGAAGAAATTGCACCAAAATATGCAGACAGAAACGGTGGATATACCAGAATTCTGAAAAAAGGTCCCCGTAGAGGAGACTCTGCAGAACTAGCAATTTTAGAATTAGTTTAATAGAGAAGACAAGATAAGGACCTGCCGGGCAGGTTCTTTTTTCATGAGAAAACAATCCACATTCCCAGCTATTGCAATCAAAAGAAGAAAGCTTTAAAATAAAATAGGAATGAAGCGAAGACCAGAAAAGTCCAGTCTTCGCCAAAAAGAGAAAAGACTTAAAAGTAAGAGAAAACCCAGGGGAACCCCCTAAAAATAGAGCCGGAGGAAATTCATGACAATAAAACAAAAAAATATTTTATTGATACTCTTTACCTCCCTCCTTTGGGGCCTTAATGGCAACATGGGTGCCTACCTCTTTGACAATACCAACGTGAACCCAGCAGGCTTTACCGCCATGCGGCTCTTCTTGGGAGGAATTTTTCTTTTAGCCGCCACCCATGTCTTTGATGAAGACGTCTTTGAAATCTTACGAACCCCAGCCAATATTACCTGGCTGGTCATCTATGGAATTGGGGGACTCTTTGTTATGCAATTTGCCCTCTACGCCTGCATTCACTATTCCAACGCCCCAACAGGGTGCCTTTTGCAATACTGTGGAATTTTCTTGGTTATTTTATACGCCGCAGTAGTGATGAAAGTCCCACCCCAAAAATTAACCAAACTGGCCCTGGTCCTTACCATTGTAGGAGTGGTTTTGCTCCTAACAAAGGGAGACTTTGGCCAGCTCAACATCTCTAAAAAAACCATGATTACAGGAATCCTAGCCATGTTGGGTTACACCGTTAGCAACATTGCCCCCCTGAAGCTTACCGTTCGTTATTCCACAAAAATTGTAGCTGGCTGGGCCATGGTTATTGGAGGACTCTTTATGACCCTAATTTGTATATTGACCAAAGAGCCCCTACCCCAACTTCAAGGATTTTCTCTTATTGCCATGTGCTATTGCATCGTCTTTGGAACAGTCGTGCCCTTTAGCCTCTACCTGGCTTGTCAAAAAGTAGTAGGCCCCACCATTGCATCCCTTTTGGGTTTAACAGAATCCGTTTTTTCCACGATTTTTAGTATCTTTTGGCTTAAAGAAGCATTTTCTGCGTCTGATTTTTTAGGCATGATCCTAATTTTCAGCGGCGTTGTTTTAATGACGATACCAGAGGAATTTTGGACAAAAAAGAAAATTTTAAAGAGAATTCGAGGAAACCAAACCCCTTAAGAAAACTCTGGCAAAGCCAGGGCTTTGTTGTTGAATTCTCCTTTTAAATATGATAAAATCAATATATTATGAGTAATAGAGGAGGTCATAATGCGTACATTTTTATCCGTAATTATTGCAATTTCTTGTATCATGGTCATTGTATCTGTGGTTTTACAAGAGTCAAAGCAAGCAGGTTTAGGTACCCTAGACGGATCTGTAGAATCCGCAAATTGGGGATCTCATTCAGGGACTAGCCGTAAACAAATGCTTGAAAAGACAACCTTGGTTGCATCCATTGTTATGATGATTTCTATAATTGCAGTAGCAGCTATCTAAGTAAAAAATTGAAGGGGAGTAAAGTATGAATATCTTAATAATTGCTCCTATTGTGGGTGTACTGGCCCTGTTGTTTGCTTTATACAAAGGATCCTTTGTAGGAAAGCAACCAGCAGGCAGTGACCGCATGAAAGAAATTTCAGGTCACATCCATGATGGTGCAATGGCATTTTTAAAGCGAGAATATCAATCTCTCGTTATTTTTATTGTTGTATTATTTGTCGTTTTAGGTTTTGGAATCTCATGGAAAACAGCCATCTGCTTTGTTGTTGGTGCTATTTTTAGTGTTGCAGCCGGTTATATCGGTATGAACGTGGCTACAAAGGCAAACGTTCGTACAGCCAATGCAGCCAATGAACACGGCATGGGAAAAGCACTGGACATTGCTTTTTCAGGTGGAGCTGTAATGGGACTTTGCGTTGTAGGACTAGGTATTATTGGAATTAGTGTTTTGTATTATATTTTCCAAGATGCAAGTATCGTTACAGGGTTTTCACTAGGAGCTTCCTCCATCGCACTTTTTGCTCGTGTTGGCGGCGGAATCTATACCAAGGCAGCCGACGTTGGAGCAGACCTTGTAGGGAAAGTTGAAGCAGGAATTCCTGAAGACGACCCAAGAAACCCAGCCGTTATTGCAGATAACGTTGGAGATAACGTCGGAGACGTTGCCGGCATGGGAGCCGACTTATTTGAATCCTATGTAGGAGCCCTCCTATCCGTTATTACCCTTGGTTTTGTAGCAAATCAAGAAGCAGGCGTAAGCTATGGACTATCCATTGCAGCAGTAGGAGTTGTGGCCTCCATTATATCCATGTTCTTCGTACGTGGAGACAAAAACCCACAAAAAGCCCTTAATATGGGAACCTACATCGCCAGCATCATCACCATTATCGTAGCAGGTATTTTATCCAACCATTTCTTTGGGAGCATGACCTTCTTTATCCCAGTAATCGTTGGAGTTTGCGTTGGCTTGATTATTTCAAAAATCACAGAATACTACACAGCCGATGAATACAAACCCGTTCGCCACATTGCAGAAGAATCCGTAACAGGAGACTCAACAAACATCATTGCAGGTCTATCTGTAGGAATGATGTCCACTGTTGGCCCTATTATCGTTTTGGCCATTGGAATTATCCTAGCCTATAACCTTTCTGGCGGAACACAAGAAGCCATTAATGGCCTCTACGGAATCGCTCTAGCAGCTGTAGGAATGTTAGCAACCACCGCCTCCACCATTGCTGTTGACGCCTATGGACCCATCGCCGACAACGCAGGTGGAATTGCAGAAATGTGCGAACTACCAGAAGAAGTACGGAACATTACCGACTCCTTAGACTCTGTTGGAAACACAACAGCAGCCATTGGGAAAGGATTTGCTATTGGATCTGCAGCCCTAACAGCCCTATCCCTTTTCGTTTCCTACATCCAAACCACTGGATTGACAGGAATCGACATTTCCAACCCCGCAGTGATTGCAGGAACCTTTATTGGTGGAATGTTGCCCTTCGCCTTCTCGGCTCTAACCATGTCTGCAGTAGGAAATGCAGCTGGAGCCATGATTGATGAAGTTCGTCGTCAATTCAAAGAAATTCCTGGCATCATGGAAGGAAAAGCAGAACCCGAATACGCAAAATGTGTAGACATTTCTACTGGAGCTGCCCTAAAAGAAATGGTCGTACCAGGCCTTATTGCCGTTTTAGTACCCATTATTGTAGGCGTTTTAATTGGACCAGAAGCCCTTGGTGGACTTCAAGCAGGAGCCTTGATTACAGGAGTCTTGATGGCCATCTTTATGAGTAACGCCGGTGGCGCTTGGGACAATGCAAAAAAATATATTGAAAGTGGAGCCCATGGAGGAAAAGGAACCGTTGCCCACAAGGCAGCCGTTACTGGAGACACCGTAGGAGACCCCTTCAAAGATACATCTGGCCCATCCTTAAACATTTTAATTAAGTTGATTACCATTGTATCCTTAGTATTTGCACCCTTGTTTATCCACTTAGGTGGAATCCTATTATAAGAAAATCTTAAAGAGTCGCTTAGGCGGCTCTTTTTTTATGGAAAAATTTTCCAAAAAAAGGCAGAAGAAAAAATTTTTTCATAAAAAGTGCAAAGATCAGTTATTTTC
Source organism: Urinicoccus sp. (assembly GCA_029983435.1). Taxonomy (GTDB): domain Bacteria; phylum Bacillota; class Clostridia; order Tissierellales; family Peptoniphilaceae; genus Urinicoccus. The sequence continues at coordinate 4,793 of JASBZN010000082.1, forward strand.
TTAAATTTTAGATGAAAAGGCTTGCAAAAACTCTACTAATACAATAGAATATAGGCATAAGACAACCCCATGGTTGCCTTAAATCTAAAAAAGAAAGGAGGGGAAAAAATGAACAGAAAATTTCGTGTAATGCTTTTGACGGTGTTTCTTTTGTTTTCTATGGGCATGAGAGTAAATGCTGCTGAAGAAACCCTTAGCAAAGATCTAGCTACAAAATCTCCTGTTCCTATTTCCCAAACCCCTTTACAAAAACAACAAGAAGAGGGCATAAATAAAGGGGGCAATTTGGTAGAAGAGGACGGTAAGGAAGAAAGCAAAGATGCTTTGACAACCAATCCAGAGGGAAATTCTGAAAATTCTGGGAAAGACGCAGAAGCGACTTTGCTTGGAAACACAGAAGACAACCCAGAAGAACCAGCGACAGAAGAAGCAGAACCAAAAACAGAAGCTGAAGACAAGGCAGGAGCACCAGAGGAAGAGAACCCAGCAACCGATCCAAATAAGGAGCAGCTACCAGAAGACGGAGAAGCAAGTGGAGAGGGAACAGGTGAAAAGCCAAAAGAATCCAAGCCTCAAGTGGATCCTGGCGAAGACAAAGATTTAAGCGATTTAAAAGCTGAAATCGAA
>JASBZN010000083.1 GCA_029983435.1 Urinicoccus sp.
AAAAAGGCTATTGACCTAGTGAAAGAGGGAAAGACAACTTGCATTGTTTCCACTGGAGATGCTGGCCTTTATGGCATGGCGGGCCCCATTTATGAGTTAGGAAAAGGGATTGAAATTGAGGTGATACCTGGAGTTTCTGCAAATTTTGCAGCAGCGGCTGAGCTAGGAGCCCCTATTATGCATGACTATGCCTCTATTAGCTTGTCTGACTTATTAACCCCGTGGGAAAGAATTGTAAAGAGGGTAAAATCTGCAGCAGAAGGAGACTTTGTTCTTACTATCTACAATCCAAGATCCAAAGGAAGACCGGATCATCTTAAAAAAATTGTTGATATCTTATTAGAAATAAAGGACCCAAAAACTCCTGTGGGGATTGTAAAAAATGCTGGAAGACCAGGAACAGAAAAGGTCATTACCCAATTAGATCAAATTGATTATTCAATTGTGGATATGCACTCCTGCTTGATTATAGGGAACTCCAATACTTTTGTAAGGGATGGTTGGATGATAACCCCTAGAGGATATGAAAATAAATGATTTGGATATTGGGAGGCACGACAGAAGTTAATGAACTTTTAAAGGGAATTCAGGGTTTAGACCATGTGGTAACAGTGGCTACAGAAAGTGGAGCAGAAAGTACAGAATCTGAACATGTTATTGTAGGACGCTTGTCAAAAGACCAGATGATGGATTTTATTAAAAAATATCAGATCGAAAAAATTGTAGATTTGACACATCCCTATGCAACGCTTGTTACAGAACAAGTGAAGGGAATTGCAAAGGAGAAGAATATTCCCTATTACCGATATATCCGTCCCGAAATCCATGAAGAAAATGGGTGTTTTGTCGGTTCTGTGCAAGAATGCTGTGACCTATTAAAAAAATTAAACAGCAAAACTGTATTATTTACAACGGGGAGTAAGAACATCAAGGATTTTGAAAAAGCTCGAAAAGAAAACCGATTTATTTACCGGATTTTACCAACCCAAGAAAGTCTTCAATTAGCTTTTGACCAGGACGTCTCTTATAAAGATATTATAGCCATGCTAGGTCCCTTTTCTATGGATTTAAACCTGGCTTTGTTTAAACAATACCAGGTTGACTACTGTATAATGAAAGAAAGTGGTAAGGAGGGGGGACAAGGAGAAAAAATACAAGCCTGCAAAGAGGCGGGAGTTTGCCCCATCATTATCAAAAGAAAAGATGAAGGGGATGGATATCATAACTTGGTAGAACTAATTGCGGACCTTAAAAACTAGAAAGGAGTCCAAACGTGAATCAATTTGAAAATTTCCCACTACATCCATTAAATGAAGAAGTTGCTAAAGAAGCAAGAGATATTTGGGATTCCAGAACCCATCCCGTAGGAAGCTTAGGGACCTTGGAAGAAATGACAATTCAGCTGGCTAAAATTACTGGTAAGCCAATGAATACTCTAGATAAAAAAGTTGTCATTGTCATGTCAGCAGACAATGGGATTGTCGAAGAAGATGTTAGTTCATCTCCTCAAAAATTTACTTACATGCTAACAAATGCTATGGCTAAGGGAGAAACTGGAATTAGCAACCTTTGCGCCTTCCAAGGAAGTGATGTTGCTGTTGTGAATATTGGCATCATAAACTATGGACCTTATGAAGATAATGTCATTCAGAAATTGGTAAGAGAAGGAAGTAATAATTTTATTAAAGAACCAGCCTTAACTTTGGAAGAGGTTTACCAAGGTATTCAAGTGGGAATAGAAGTGGCGGAAGATTATATTAATCGAGGCTATAAAATTCTTGGGACTGGAGAGCTAGGCATTGGGAATACAACAACCTCTTCGGCTGTTTTGGCAGCTCTATCCAGATATGAAGTGGAAGATTGCGTAGGTCTTGGGGGAGGAATCACCAACAAGCAATTACAAAATAAAGTCAATGTCATAAAAAAAGCCATCGAAAAATATGATCTTTATAATAAAGATGTTTTTGAAGTCCTATCTTGTGTAGGAGGGTTAGACATTTGTGGCTTAATAGGGGTCTTTTTAGCTGGAGCAAAACATGGAGTTCCTGTTGTGATTGATGGGATTATCAGCGTCGTGGCAGCGATTTGCGCAGATACCATTGCACCAGGAGCTAGGGAATTTTTCTTTGCTTCCCACTTATCAAAAGAAAAAGCAGCCATTGCTTGCCTTGAAATGCTTGGGAAAGAACCCTTGGTTCACTTAAATATGAGATTAGGAGAAGGATCTGGTTGCCCCTTTACTTTTACTATTTTTGATCATGCGCTTTATGCAATGAAAAATATGGGAACCTTTGAAACCAATTCTATCCAACCGAAGGTCCAAGTAAATATTCGTGACATCGACGGAGTAAGAAGATGATTACATTAATTACAGGAGGAGCTAGAAGCGGTAAATCTACCTTTGCGGAAGCTATGCTAGAGGGAAAAGATGACGTGACTTATATTGCCACCTCCCAGGTTTTTGATGAAGAGATGGAAGATCGGGTAAAAAAGCATAAAAGTCGTCGGCCAAAGGAATGGAAGACTTGGGAAAGTCCTTTTGAATTAAAAAATTGCCCTTATAAAAATGGCAATTATCTAGTGGACTGCTTGACTTTGTTTACTAGCAATCATCTTTTTAAGGTTTTAAAAGATGGAGACCATGTTTCTCCTAGTATGCAGGAAGAGATTGAAGAAAATATTAAGAATGAGATTTTTCAAATTTGCCAAGAAGCGAGACGGTCCAAAGCCAATTTAATTTTAGTAACCAATGAAGTGGGCTCCAGTATTGTACCAGACAATCATATTTCTCGTGTCTTTCGAGATATTCAAGGTCGAATAAATCAATATAGTGGAAGTTTGGCAGATAAGGTTTATCTTGTCGTTTGTGGACAAGGAGTTCTGATAAAACAATGAAGCCATTTATTTTAGCAATGCAATTTTTAACGAGTTTTTATCTTCCAGTTGCTGTGGACTTTACAGATGAAAATTTGCGAAAGAGTGTTTTCTTTTTTCCCTGGATAGGGGTTATTTTAGGCTACCTTCTTTACTTTATCTCTAGCTTTTTTAAGAACCAGGCTATTAAAGGTCTTGTCTTACTGATTCTCTGGCTTGTTTTTACGGGAGCCATGCACTTAGATGGCCTCAGTGATACAGCAGATGGATTTTTTGCTAGAAAAGACAGAGAGAAAACCCTTGAAATTATGAAAGATTCTAGAATAGGAGCCTTTGGAGTTATTTCTCTTGTTCTTGTTTTACTTACAAAATATGTTCTATTGACACAAATTGATTTAAATCCAACAACTCTAGCAGGGGTTTTAGGGGGGGCTCGATTGTCAAATGCTTTTGTTATCGGTTTAGTTCCTTCGGCAAGACCAGATGGCATGGGGAAAATGCTCCAACAAACAAAGCCACTTCCCTATATTTTGGTATCAGCACTTTTATTTATTATTTTCCTATTTTTAATGGACAAAAGCTTGTTTCTAGTCCTTCTAGGTCAAATGCTTATTGTGGGACTAATGGTTTTCGTATCAATCAAGAAAATAAAAGGCGTTACAGGAGATATTTATGGTGCGGATGTTGAGATTGCAGAAGCCTTTGGCTTATTACTTATAGGATTGATGTAGAATGAAAATTTATTTAATTCGTCATGGGCAAAGTCAAGGAAATAAACTCGGGAAATACGCAAAAGAAGATGTTCCCTTAACAGAAGAGGGCTTTAAAAGTTTAGAGGCTTTAGCTAGTCATCCTCCAAAGGGGAGACTTTTTGTTAGCCCTGCTAAAAGAGCTATTCAGACAGCAGAGGGTATTTTTGGACAAAGAGGGACTATAGAAAAACGTCTTTTAGAAATCTCCTATGGTCTCTTTGAAGGGTTGACTTTTCAAGAAGCTCAGGAAATATATCCTCAAGAAATGAAGAATTGGATAGACAACCCCTATACAGGTTGCCCACCAGAAGGGGAGTCTATTGAAAGCTTAATGAAGAGGGTTGAGGGCTTGCTAAAAAACTGGCAAGATCTAGGAACAGATGTTATAGGTGTTACACATGAGGGGGTTATTCGAGCTTTTATGGCCCTCACCTTAGGGTATCAAGATGCTTATTTTAAGTTCTATATAGAAAATGCTTCGATGGTAACCTTGAATTATCAAGAAAACTTCCATCAAATCTTACAAATTAATTACAAATAAGTAACAAATTGTCATTTTTACGAACAATCTGTTACAATAATGAAGGAGGTTGATAATTTGAAAAAAATATATAGAAGAATTATTCTTATCCTTTGTTTACTCATCTGCACCCCCATTCAAATCTATGGGAAAGAAGGCCTACAAAAGCCAACGCATTTAAATATATCACTAAAAAAGAATGAGGAAAAAGAATATAATCAATTTATTTTATCTTGGGTTAATCCAAAGTCTATTCAAGATAAGGTGAAGAAAAATATACCTGTTAGTATAGAGGTAGATTTAAAGAATAACGGAAACCCTTGGCATTCAGATTCCAAGCAGCCCTTAATGGTGACTCCTTTTGAAGGGGGAAAAAAGAGTAAGGTTGTTTTAGATGAAAATAGCTTTGCCACTGTAAAGGAATTTAACGCCTTTTTGTCTAATTATTCTTTTCGAGTTCGCTACCGGATAGGAGAGGAAACATCTCCATTTTCATCGTATGTTAGCGTGGGTTTAAGACCGACTTTAAAAAATGTTAGTTCCTGGGCCTTAAACTCTTTAAATCAAGCCAACAAACTGGGACTCGTTCCAAACAGTGTAAAGAGTAATTTGAAAGCACCTATTACTCGGGAAGAGTTTGCTCATGTTTTAATTTTGACCTATGAGAAAAAAGCAGGTAAGGTTGCAAGTATTAATAACGATGGTTTTCTTGATGCAAAACAAGCCCACATATTAAAAGCGAAGAGCTTGGGATTAATTGCAGGGCAAGGAAACAATCGATTTAATCCAAAAGGAAAAATAACACGAGAAGAAATGGCAGTAATGATAAATAAGCTAACGGACCTATTGGGACAAAAGGCAAGTGGGTCTAAAATTGACTTTAAGGATGCAAGTGAAATTTCATCCTGGTCTAAAGATAGTGTAGATAAAGTTACATCTATGGGACTAATAAAAGGTTCTGATGGAAAATTTATGCCAAAGAAAAATACATCCCGACAAGAAGCTCTAATTGTAGCTTATGGACTTCTAGATTTAAAATAAAAATTGTAGAGATAAGATCGAGCAAATAAAAAGTTTTGCTCGATTTTTCATTTTAGGAAAGTCAAGGTAAAAAAGGAATCCATGGGGCCTTCCCCATGGATTCCTTTTTTAAGAAAAGTTATTCTACAGTAACAGATTTTGCTAAGTTTCTAGGTTTATCCACATCATTTCCCAAGGCGAGGCTTGTTTCATAAGCTAGCAACTGTTGGGGTAAAACG
>JASBZN010000084.1 GCA_029983435.1 Urinicoccus sp.
AATTTTAAAGCTGGTGGAAGAAGAAGACATTCACCTAGTGGGGCTTTCCGCCCTTATGACGACGACGGTTGCTTCCATGGAAGAAACCATCCAACTATTAAAGGAAAAAAGATCCGATATAAAAATTATGGTGGGTGGGGCAGTCTTGACCCAAGCTTATGCCCATGAAATTGGGGCCCACTACTATTGTAAGGATGCAAAAGAAGATATTGAAATTGCAAAAGACGTATTTAAGGATTAGGAGTGAAGGATTGATGCAATGGACAGCAAATAAAACCCAACCCTTAATTTTTGATGGTGCTATGGGGACCTATCTAAAAAAGATTTCCCCCTCTAGCTTGACCATTGAAGAGTATAATATAGAAAAGCCAGCAACTATTGAAGAAATTCATCGTCAATACATTGATGCTGGGGCCCAGGCTATTAAAAGTAATACTTTTGGCGCCAACCCCATCCAATATGACAGGGACCTTTGTAGGCAGTATCTGGAAGCTGGGGCAAAAATTGCCTTAAAGTTTCAAGACCAAGTGGAGGTCTATGGTTCCATAGGCCCCATGGAAACCACAGATTTTAAAGACTACCTCTTTGTGGCAGAGGTTCTTTATGGGGCGGGGATTCGAAAATTTTTATGGGAGACTTTTCCAGAGGCAGAAAAACTTTTAGAAATTATCGATGCCTTTTGTAAAAAACACCCCGATACAGCCCATATTACAAGTTTTGCCGTTTTTCCTTCTGGAGAAACTAGGCTAGGGGTTCTAGCCCAAGATGCCCTGGCAGCGGCAGATAAAAATCCCCACGTTCAAGCCATGGGTTTAAATTGTATCTCAGGTCCCTATCACTTAGTGGGACTCTTAAAGGACCTTCCAAGTTTTAAAACGCCCCTAGGCCTAATGCCTAACTCTGGCTATCCTACTATGGTAGATGGGCGACTAGAATATAAGGAAAACCCTACTTACTTTGCAGAAACCCTCCTTAGGGGTCTTCAATATGGCTTAAGCTATCTAGGGGGCTGTTGTGGAACAGACCCTTCTTATATTTTGGAACTAACCAGTCACTTAAACCAAGCCCCAAAACAAATAAGCAAGGCAAAAAAAGAAGAAAAAATTTTAAAAAAGACAGAAAGTAACTTAAAAAAGAAGTTAAAAGCAGGAAAAAAACTTCTAGTGGTGGAATACGATCCACCTCAAGAGGCGACGCGAGACTATTTTAAAAACCTAGCTCTTTTAAGAAAAATGAAGGTGGATGCTGTAACCTTAGCCGATTGTCCTATTGGTCGTCCCAGGATGGATGCCTCTTTAACTTCGTTGATTTTAAAGAAGGACTACGGCCTGGAGTCTGTTGTCCACATGACCTGCCGAGACCGAAATATTAACGCCATCAAGGCTCTCTTACTAGGTCTTTCCCTAGAGGAAATCCAGGATGTCTTGTTAATTACAGGAGACCCCGTTCCCTCTGTAGACCGGGAAGATGTTAAGGCAGTCTTTCAATTTAACTCTGCCCGGCTAGCAGCTTTTGTAAAAAATCTCAACCAGGACCTGGAAAATCCCTTTACCATTAGCGGTGCTTTAAATATTAACGCTCCAAACTTTGATAGTGAGTTAGCAAAAGCCAAGAAAAAAATAGAATCTGGAATGGAATTGTTTTTCACCCAGCCAATAATGGGTAAAAAGGCTATAGTACAACTAAGACGTGCAAAAAAAGAGTTAAATGTACCGATTTTAGCGGGAATTATGCCTTTGGTGAGCTACCGGAATGCCCAATACCTTCACAACCAAGTTTCTGGAATGCAGGTAGACCAAGAAGTCTTAGATAGCTTCAAGGAAGACCTAAGCCGGGAAAAAGGAGAAGAGATTGGCATCAAATGGGCTCTAGAGTTTATGAATGAAGTCAAAGAGGATGTTGCAGGATTTTATCTCATTACTCCTTTCCAAAGACTATATGTTATAGAAAGGTTGTTAAAAGAATATGAACAAGGAAATGAAAAATAATATTTTTAAAACAGGCCTTTTAATAGAGGGAGGAGGAACCCGGTGTTCCTTTAGCGCAGGGGTTTTAAATAAGTTATTAGAAGAAAATATTTTTATAAACTATGTTATTGCTGTTTCGGCTGGAGCTAGCTGTTTGCTCTGCTATTTATCTAGAGATCCAGAAATGATGAAAAAAAGCTTTACAGATCTTCCTGCAGATCCTAATAGTATGAGTTGGCGAAGCTTTTTTAATGGTGGAGGCTACCTGCAGAGTGATTATCTTTATGATAAATGTTTGGAGCCAGGAGGGATTATTCAGCTAGATTTTGACGCTTTTTTTGCGAATCCAGCGAACTATCGGATTGTTACTTACGAAGAAAAAGAAGGACCAAGCTATTGGACAGAAAAGGAAACGACAAGTCCAGAAGATTTAATGATGAAAGTTCGTGCTTCTTCTACCCTTCCCCTCTTTATGCCCCCAACCCACTACCAAGGAAAGATTTATTATGATGGAGGCATTAACAATGGTCTTCCCATTGATATTGCTTTTGAAGATGGAGTTGACAGACTTTTGGTTGTGCGGACAAAGACCAGAGATTATGTCCGACCACCTCTGACGCCTTTAAGACAGAAAATCCTCAGTCGAAACTTCAAAGATAATGAAAAAATCCAAGAAGATCTATTTTCTCGCCATAAAAATTACAATCAAACCGTAGAGATTTTAAAGCTTATGGAAGAAGAGGGCAAGGCCTACATGATTTGCCCCCAAGAAATGGATATCAGCAACCACAATAAAAATTTACAAGATTTAGAAAACAATTATGCCCAAGGTTTAAAAGTAGCGGAAGAACAAATGGATGCATTAAAAGCATGGTTAAAAAAAGGAGAAGAAGATGACAAATGACCTACTGGACTTTATTGATGCCAGTCCAACACCCTATCAGGGAGTGGCAGAAATTGAAAAACGCTTAAAAGACAATGGATTTATGGAGTGTTCTTTAGATGAAACATTTCAACTAGACCAAGCAAAGAAGTATTTTTGTAAAAGGTCAGGAGCCATCATTGCCTTTGAGCTGGGAAGTGAGAAGCCATGGGAAGCAGGTTTTTCTATTGTGAGTTCGCATTTGGATTCTCCCTGCTTAAGAATCAAGCCGAATCCTGGAATAAAGAAGAAAAATTACATCCAATTAAATACAGAAGTTTACGGGGGTCCTCTTTTTTATACATGGTTTGACAAGCCCCTAAGCCTTGCTGGAAAGGTCTACTATGAAAAAGATGGAAAGCTGATAGGGCAATTAGTTCACATTCAAAAGCCCCTGACGATTATTCCTTCTGTGGCCATTCATATGAACCGGGAAGCCAATAAAAAATTTGCCCCGAACCCACAAAAAGATCTTTTACCTATCTTTGTGGATTTGGGGCAAAAGATACAGGATCCCCTTTATCAGGCCTTAGAAAAGGAACTTCAAGTAGAAAAAAGTGCAATTTTAGACTTTGACCTCTTTCTTTTTCCTGTAGAAAAATCCTTAAGCATTGGCTTAGAAGGAGAGCTTATCTCTGCTCCAAGATTGGATAATTTGGCCAGTGCTCACGCATCCCTTCAAGGACTTTTAAAGTCTAAGGAGACAAAAAAGACCAAGGTGGTTAACTTTTTAAACCACGAAGAAATAGGCTCCCTCACAGAAGAAGGAGCCAGCGGGAACTTTGCCTATGAAGTTTTAGAGCGGATTGTCTATGCTTGTGGTGGAAATAAGGAAGACTTTTATCGTGCAAGCCATAAGAGTTTTCTTCTAAGTGCCGACTTAGCCCATGCCCTGCACCCTGCCCATGAAGAATTTGCGGACCCTACCAACCAACCTCTGATGGGGAAAGGACCTGTTATTAAACTAGCAGCCAACCGGTCCTATGTATCTACAGGTGAAACCAGTGCCCTTATTGAGCTTTTATGTAAAAAGAACCATATTCCCTATCAAACCTTTGTCAACGCCTCAGACCGGAGGGGCGGGTCAACCCTAGGACCCCTTCTACAAGAGAGCCTAAACATTCCAGGAGTAGACGTGGGAACACCTATCCTGGCTATGCATAGCAACCGGGAACTGGGAGCCTGGAAAGACCAAGAAAATTACGAAAAACTATTTACTGTCTACTTTGAAAGTTGACCCCACCTAGTTAAAAGCTCCAAATAAAGACAAAGCATGTGATTTTCTGAAACCCATTGATCCAATTCATCAAGAGGAATCCACTTTACCTCCTTATTTTTATCCAATTTAGGATGAAGGTGAGGAGGGTTTTTTATTTGGTAGCCATAGGTAAAATTTAAATGATCATGAGCTGGGACAAAAACCCCTTTACGATAATGAGCTTTTACAGGGAGGGTGCGAACATCCAAGAGTTGTCCCTTTTCCTTTAAAGGAAGAGAGGTTTCTTCAAAAACTTCCCGCCGGGCGCAAAACTCCAGGTCACGATCCCCGTCAGCATGGCCACCAGGCCAGGACCAAGACTGAAAAATTAGGTGGTTAACCATTAAAAGACATCTCTTTTCCTTCCAAACCACCAAGGCAGAACTTGTAAGATGGGGAGATTTTTCACGACCATATAAGTCTTCTTCCTCTTGGTGGTCTAAAAACCATTGGTAGCTTTCCGATTCAACCATTTCTTTTTTTCCACTCCTCAATAAAAACCTTAAAAGCAGAAGGAAGAGCATAAGTCTTTTTTATTTCCTCCTGACTAACATAAACAAGCCTATCATCTTCTCTCACCATAGGAAGGTCTTTTAATGAAACAAAGTAAGACTGCATCCGCCATTCAATATGGGAAAAAATATGCTTATAAGAAGGACCCACTTCTATAGAAGAAAAAGAAAAGTTTTGACTCCTTAAAAAATCCTCCGCTTCCCTTTCATTTAAAAAACGATCCAGACCTGGCAATTCCCACTGGCCCCTTAGTAAGCCATTGTTGGGGCGTTTTCTTAAACCTAAGCGATCCTTATCCATTAAGATAAAAACAGTTCGATCCACAGATTTCCGTTTTGCCTGCCTTGCTTTTACAGGATAATTTTTTACCAAGTCCCTTTTAAAAGCCAAACAAAACTCTTGAAGAGGACAAGAAGAACACAGGGCCCTTTCCTTAGGAAGACAAATCCTAGCCCCAATATCCATAAGCCCCTGGTTAAAAACAGAAGGATCCTTTCCCATAATGTCCTGGCCAAAAGCAGTTAAATCCCTTTTGGATTTCGCCTTTCCAATATCCCCCTCATAACATAAGAGTCGGGAAAAAACCCGAGATAAATTTCCATCCAAAGCCACATAAGGCTGGCCATAAGCAATAGAAGCAATA
>JASBZN010000085.1 GCA_029983435.1 Urinicoccus sp.
GGAATCTTTTTTAAATCCGACGATATTCTCATTGCCACAGGAGGAAACTTTAAGCTGGGCTTAGTTATTCTCGTTATGGGAGCCATGGGTATTATCTTCGGATCTTTAAGTTTGTCACAATTCGCCCTAGACAGCCAGGATAGTGGCGGAGCCATGTCCTATTTTGAACAATGCTGGAGCCAGTCTTTGGCTTCTGGATTTGGTCTTTTCCAATTGGTTATGTACCTCCCTAGTGTCCCTGCTGTAGTGGCTTGGGCAGGAGCTCTTTATACTTTTATGCTCTTAGGGATTCCTTCTAACTTGGAAATGGAAGTTGCCTTGGGAGTTGTTTACCTGACTCTCTTCTGTCTTTTAAACGCCTTAAGGCGGATTTGGGGTGGCTATATTCAAAATCTTTCTACGATTATTAAGCTGATCCCCCTCTTTTTAATCCCTTTGGCAGGAATTTTTTTCTCCAAGGGATCTTTGCCCTTGCCAGCCGATGTGACTCCCGTTACCCCCAGCAACCAGGGTATTAACTTTTTAGCTGCCCTGGCTCCCATGGCCTTTTCCTACGACGGCTGGATTATTTCCACCACCATTGCCCCTGAAGTGAAAAACCCAAAGAGAAATGTCCCTCTGGCCTTAGTCTTATCTCCTCTTCTAATCCTTCTTATTTATATCTTATATTTTACAGGAGTTGTTCACTACGCAGGAGAAACCTTTATCTTATCCATGGGAGATGCCACCATCAATACTATTTCTATGGATCTTTTAGGACCCATTGGTGGTAAAATCTTAATGGTCTTTGTTGTCGTTTCTGTCCTAGGGGTTTTAAATGGCGTTTGCCTGGCAGGTATTCGGATGCCCCAAGCCTTGGCCCAAAGGGGAATGTTTCCTAAAACTGTGGAAGAACTTCATCCCCGCTACAATATCAACCTAAAAAGTAGCCTTATTTTTTACCTTTTAACTCTTTTCTGGATGGTTCTTCACTATTTTATTTTAAAATACAATCTTTTAGGTGGTCGGGATGCCAGTGAAATCGCCATTGTTTTTAGCTACACTACCTATATCCTACTCTACATTCGCTTGATTCAAGGCTATCTAAAAGGCCAGTATAAAAATTTCTTTAGAAATTTTCTCTCTCCTATTTTAGCAACCTTAGCTGCCTTCTTAATGGTTGCAGGTGCTCTTTTATCCAGCCCCTTTTATGTTCTAGGCTTTTTGCTTTTCAATACCCTCGTCTTTCTTTTAGGAACACGACTCTACAAGGAGGAAAAGGATGAACGCATTAAAAATTAAGAAGATTATTCAAGAATGTTTGACAGATGGCCAGTCTGTAGACCAAGCTGTTGACGAAATTTTAGGAATCCTCCAAACCAAAGAGGCCCAAATCGACCTGGACCGGGAGGACCGGTGCGGTTTACAAGAAGTGATTTACGGCAAGGGAAAAAGCACTGACCAAGTGATGGATATTATTAATGCCATGACTCAAAAGGGTCTAGACAATATTCTCGTTACAAAGGCCCCACAAGACATGGGCCAAAGTCTTGTAGAAAACTTCCAGGGAACCTATGACCCATCTTCTGGCATCTACCACTATGGTTCTTACCCTCCAGCAAAGGGAGAAGTTACCTTAATTTGTGCTGGAACTTCTGATTTACCCATTGCAAGAGAGTGTCTTTTAACCCTTAAGTCTTTGGGCCACTCCTGTCACTTTATCCAAGATGTGGGAGTCGCTGGCATCCACCGTCTCTTGGCCCATGAGGAGGCCTTGCAACAGTCCCAAGTTATTATTGTCATTGCCGGCATGGAAGGAGCCCTTCTGTCTGTTGTTGGCGGACTGTGTAAATGTCCTTTAATTGGCGTTCCTACTAGCGTAGGCTACGGTGCCAGCTTTAACGGCTTGGCAGCACTTTTGGCCATGCTCAATTCTTGCGCCGCTGGATCCGCTGTAGTAAATATTGACAATGGGTTTGGGGCTGCCGTCCTAGCTAGTCGTATTTTAAATCTTAAATAAAAAAAGAAGTGCTTTGGAAAATACCAAGACGCACTTCTTTTTTATTTCATTTCTACTCTATTTTCCAAGGCGGTGCCTACTGTTAGGGTATCATAGTATTCCATGTCTCCGCCTACAGGAATCCCATGGGAAATCCGGCTACATTTAATCCCCATGGGTTGAATGAGGGTAGCCAAGTAAAGAGCTGTTGTTTGCCCATCCCGCGTTGGGTTTGTGGCCAAAATTACCTCATCAATGTCATTTTCTCCCAGACGATTCAAGAGTTCTGGAATGGTTAGTTCCATGGGCCCCACTCCCCGTTGGGGAGCAATAACGCCATGAAGAACATGGTAAAGGCCATGAAATTTCCCTGTTTTTTCCATAGTAACCACATCTTTTGGATGCTCCACCACACAGAGAATGTTTCTATCTCTTCTTGGACTTGCACAAATTTCACAAGGATCCTGGTCTGAATAATTGGAACAGACAGAACATTTTTTTGTGTCTCGCTTGGCCCTTACTAGAGCCTTTGCCAGACTTTCCACATCTTCTAAGTCCTGGTCCAAAAGATAGTAGGTCAACCTCTGGGCAGATTTCCGCCCAATACCCGGCAAACGGGATAACTCATAGATTAAGTTCTCAATGGGTTGGTGCCCCTTCATTTAAAACATCCCCGGAATATTTAAGCCACCTGTCATTTTTTGGTAAGTTTCTTGTGATTTATCGTCTACCTTACGCATGGCTTCATTTACTGCTGCCATAATAAGGTCTTCTAAAGTTTCCACATCTTCTGGATCGACTACTTCTTGGTCAATATGAATTTCCAAGAGTTCCTTGTCCCCATTGACCTTGGCTGTTACAACTCCGCCACCTGCAGAAGCTTCAATCACCGATTCCTTTAACTCCGTTTGCATTTGTTCCATTTGCTTTTGAAGTTTTTGTACTTGCTTCATCATATTTTTATTGCTTCCCATTCCGGGAAATCCACCACGTGCCATTTTATCCTCCTTAAATTTTTATTTTTTTTCTAAAAGATCATTTCCAAAAAAATCCACTAGGTCCTCAACAGGATCCTTTTTCTCCTCTTCCGCCTCTTCTTCCAAGGAAATCTTTACAGAAACTTCTTCTTGTAAGACCTTGGAAAAAGCCTCTTGAACCAAGCTTAAGTTTTCCTTGCTAGATAGGTTCTTTACATGAAACTGAAAGTTAGGACCAAAGACAAGGTTCACAAGCCCTTTGGACTGAAAAGCCCGGGCATCTTTGAGCATGGCATAAACTGAAATTTTTCCCTGGTCCTTACAGTAATCTCTCGCTTCATCAAAAAGGTCTAAGTCTATTTCCTGACCTTGGGCGGAGCTTTTCTTTTCTATTATACCATCTTCTCCAGCTTCCTTAAAGTCTTCTGGCTTTTTGGGGCTAGGCCCAGGCCCTTGGTCTTGACTTACAGGCTTTTCTTCCTTGTGAAAAGAAGGAGCCTCTGGCTCGGGAGCCGAGTCTTCTAAAAGGGCGGCCTCTTCTCTAAGAGGAGGCGCCTTTTTTACCTCTTGCCCCATATCAAAAGCTTTGGTTGGATCTTTTTTTACCCTAGAAGCGGCTCCTTGGGCTTGACCTGAAAAAGCTAAATAAGCATCCATAAATCCAATTTCCATAGTAAGTAGAGGGTCCTTGGAATAGCGAAGATTTTTTAAGGTTTCTTCCAAGGCATGCATGGCCTCAAGCCAATCCCTTAAGTGGAAATCTTCTAAATATCCTTGGGCCTTTTCTTGGGGACCGCCTCCTTGCAGACTCACAATACAATCCTTCATCTTATAAAGAAGGTCCATTAAAAGACGCTCTAGGTCTCGACCGTCTGTGTAGGCTTGGTTTAAACGCGGAATAAAGGAAAAATCTCGTTCTTGGATTAGAATCTTAAGAAGCTGGTCCAAAATATCCTCTTCCACTAAGCCTAAGCTTTTTTGTACTTGGTCCAAACTCAGGTGTTGGTCCATAAAAAGACATTGCTCCAAAAGAGACAGGGCATCCCGCATGGCTCCTTGACTATGCCTAGCAATAAGATCCAAGGCTTCAGGGTCTGCCGACTTTCCCTCTGCTTTTAAAACCCCTTCCATCCCTTGAACCAGGGTTTTTCTTGACAGACGCCTAAACTGGAAGCGCTGGCACCTAGACCGAATGGTGGCAGGTATTTTTTCCAGCTCTGTTGTGGCCAAAATAAAAATCAAGTGCTTGGGAGGTTCTTCCAAAACCTTTAAAAGGGCATTAAAAGCCCCCTTACTTAGCATATGAACTTCATCGATAATATAGACCTTGTACTTTCCAATTCCTGGCGGATAGACAACTCTTTCCTTTAATTCTCTAATGTCGTCCACTCCGTTATTGCTGGCAGCATCCATTTCCACTACATCCATCATCCGGTCCTCTAAAATGAGCTTACAGTTTTCACACTCATTGCAGGGATTGCCATCTACTGGATGGAGGCAGTTGACTCCCCGGGCAAAAATTTTTGCAGCAGAAGTCTTCCCCGTTCCTCGGGTCCCGGAAAATAAGTAAGCATGGCTCACTTCTCCTTGAATTATTTGATTTTTTAATGGAATGGTTACCTGGTCTTGTCCTAAAAGCTCATCAAAAGTTTTTGAGCGGTATTTACGATATAGTGCTTGATACATTTTATTCCCACCTTTTATTGTATTATATCAAATTTTTTCCTAGATAGAAAAATACTTTCGTCAAAAAAATTTAACTAAATTTACACATAGTTTTCACAATCCTCAGTTAAACTATAGGTGTCAAGAAAAATGACGTATAATTTTAGGAGGTATTTTAGAAATGAAAAATTTACGTAAAGCATTAGCTATCGCATCTGTTGGAGCTCTTATGATGGGAGCTGTAGCTTGTGGAAACAACGCTAACAACGCTGCTAACAACGCTGCTAACGCTGCTAACAACGCTCAAAACGCTGCTGCTAACGCTCAAAACGCTGCTAACGAAGAAGCTCAAAACGCTGCTAACGCTCAAGCTGAAGCTGCTAACGCTCAAGCTGAAGCTGCTAACGCAGAAGCAGAAGCTGCTAACGCAGAAGCTGCTGCTAACTAATTATAAGATACAATTTAATTAGTTAATTATTAAGAGAAGCTCCGGAAATCCGGGGCTTTTCTTTTATTTTCCTTTAAGAATTTACAAGATTTTTATGTTATAATAAAGTTGTTATTAAATGAGCAAAACCAATCCACCAGATTACAAGGAGGGGCTTTATGTATTGTATAAATTG
>JASBZN010000086.1 GCA_029983435.1 Urinicoccus sp.
GTACCCGATGAGTTTTTACCAGACGACATCAAAGATGTTTTCTATGCAGAAGACTCTACTTTAATGCTGGTTAAATTTAAAAACTCAGCATCTTCTTTTCAAACGATGTCTGCAATTGAGCAAATAAAAAATATTGAGTCCAAACCAAAATATTTGAGTGGAATCTCCTCTCTTGTAAAAGACACTAAAGATGTCATTGACAAAGAAACGCCTATTTATGTTGTTTTGGCTGTAACTTTTGGCTTGATTGTATTAGCTTTAACCAATGAATCAACGGTTATTCCCTTTGTCTTTATATTGACCATAGGTTATGCTGTTGCTTATAACTTTGGTACAAATATTTTTCTAGGGGAAATTTCTTATATTACCAAGGCCATTGCCGCCATTCTACAGCTTGCGGTAACCATGGATTATTCCATCTTTTTATATCACCGCTATGTAGAAGAAAAAAAATACACAGACAATAAGAATGCGGCAATGGATGTAGCTGTTCAAAAGACCATCGCGTCTTTATTTGCCTCTTCTTTTACAACTTTTGCAGGATTTATTGTGCTTATCTTAATGGAGTTAGGTCTAGGTAAAGATATTGGTCTCGTTATGAGTAAGGGAGTTGTGATTGGGCTATTAGCAACGGTAACGGTTCTTCCAACTATGCTGCTAGTGGTAGAAAGATTTGTTGTAAAATACAACCACAGGGTTCTACTTCCTTCCTTTGATCGGCTTTCCGAGTTTAATATTCGTCATAAGCGAGTTATTTTTATGGTTTTTTTAGGGCTCTTTATCCCTGCTTTTATTGGGTCGTTAAACACAAAAGTTTACTACAACCTTGACCGGTCTCTACCCCAAGATTTAGATTCCATTGTAGCCTTAAAAAAGATGAAGAAAGATTACAATATGGCGACGACACATTTTATTGTTGTGAAGGATGATTTATCCAATACAGCCTTAGACGGTTTAATTGACGAGTTAAAGGAAGTAAAAGGTGTTAATTCTGTTTTAGGAACCAATACGATGACAGGAATCACTTTGCCAGAAGAAATTTTACCGCAAAAGGTTACAGATAACTTTGCTAAAGACGGCTATAAGATGATTATGGTAAATTCTGAATACCAGACAGCTTCAGAAGAAGTAAAAGCACAAATTCAAGAGATTCGAAAAATTATCAGTAAATATGATTCGGAAGGATACCTAACAGGGGAAGCTGTTTTAACAGATGATTTAACGGTTATTTCCAATAGAGACTTTAAGCGGGTCAATATTGTGTCTATTGCGGTAGTCTTTTTAATTATCGCCTTAGTTTTTAAATCCATTGGAATACCAGTCATTTTAATTGCGGCTATTGAATTGGCTATTCAAATCAATATGGGGATTCCATTTTACTTGAATCAGACAATCCCGTTTATTACATCTATTATCATAGGAGTTATCCAGTTGGGCTCCACCATTGACTATTCCATCTTAATGACAAATCGCTTTTTAGCGGAGTATGAACTTTTAGGAGATGTAGATGAAGCGGTGAAGTTAGCCACAAAAGAAACATCCAAGTCTATTGTGACATCGGGCCTATCTTTTATGGCAGCAACGATTGGTGTAGGTTTTTATTCGAGAATGGAAATTGTCTCAACAATTTGCAGCTTTTTAGCTAGAGGTGCCATTATTAGTATGGTCGTAATTATTTTATTTTTACCAGCAATCATATCTGTTACCTTCCCATTTATTCGGAAGACAACAAAGGGTTTAAATTAAAGGAGTGTACAATGAATAAAAAATTAGAAAAAACAATGGCCTTGGGCCTTTTATCATCCATGCTTTTTACGAATACAGCTTTTGCAGCAACGAGTATTGTAAATAAAAGTGAAACAGTTTATGTTATTAAAGAAAATGGAGAAGTGAAAGATAAGGTCGTCTCTGTCTGGCTCAATGCAGATGACGGTGTTAAGGGAAAAGATAAAACGGATTTAGAAGACATTAAAAATTTAAAAACCGATAAAAAAATGCAAAAAGAAAATGGCTACATCTATTGGAATGAAAACGCCAAAGATATTTACTATCAAGGAAAAACCAATAAAGATGTTCCTGTCGATGTTAAGATCGATTTTTATCTCAATGGCAAAAAAACAACAAATCAAGCATTAAAAGGTAAGTCGGGACGATTAAAAATTGTCATGTCAGCAGAAAACAATCATTATATTGTAAAAAACATTGGAGGAAAAAAGACCAAGGTCTATGCACCCTATGTGGTGATGAATGCCATGACCTTTAACGAAGATGTGGCAAGCAATATTAAAGCGGAAGACTCCAAAGTAGTGAAAGATGGGAAAAATGAAGTAATTACTACAGTTTTAACGCCAGGATTAAAGGAAAACTTTGACGACTTATTGGAAGACATTCAAATGGAAGACTTTAAAAATAAAGCCGTTATGGAAATGGATGTTAAAAATTATGAACCCATTGAAACCTATGCCGTAATTTCTAATGAACTTTTTCAGAACAAGACCAAGATAGAATCCATCGATGAATTAAGAGATGGCGTTAGAAAGTTACAAGATAACGCACAAAAATTAGTGGATGGCTCTGTAAAATTATCCGATGCTCAAGAAAAGCTTGGCAATGGTGTCAAGGATATGGACGGAGGCGTCAAGAAATTAAATAATGGGTCCCAAGAACTTTACAATAAATCTGGAGAATTGGAAAATAAAGTAGGCGAAGTTATTGATAAGGTCAAACCAATCCCAGGCTATGCCAAGGAAATGGCCAATGGAGGAAACAAATTAGCTTCTGGTGTGACTGCCTATACTTCTGGTGTTGGTAAGATGAATGCCAATACAGGGAAAATGAAAGACGGGGCAAGACAATTAGCCCAAGGTTCCCGCGATTTGGATAACGGTTTGGGCCAACTAAAAGGAGCCACCAGTCAATTACGGGCTGGTTCAAAAAAATTAGGAAAAATTGACAGCTTAAAAGGGGACGTTACCGCTAAACTAGCTAACTTAAAAGCTGGAGTAGACCAGTTAACACAAGGCGCTTTACAAGTAAAAGTTGGAGTAGATAAAGCAAAAGGAGGTGCCGACGAACTAGCACAAGCTAATGATAAGCTGAATGCTGGAATCCAAGGGATGAATACTAAAGTCCAAGGAATTTCTCTTCCCTCTTCACCAGGGGCAGGTCTTCAAGGACAATTAGAAAGCATTGGAGAGGACGTAGGCTCTATTCAAGGATCTGCAGAGCAAATTAACAAAGCGATTGGTCTTTTAAGAGAAATTGATGATCCAAAAGCACAGGCTGCCATTGTTTCTTTAAGCGGGTCTTCTAAAAATATTCAAATGGCGGCAGGACGTATTGGAAAATCAGCTCAAGCCATTGGGTCTGGATTGGGAAGTTCAGGAGCCAGTGACATGGCGGGACAAATTAAAGAATTACAAGCAGGCATGAATCAATTAGCCGACTCCTCTCAAGAACTCAATGGGAAAATGAGCCAGTTCCCATCAGCCTTAGGAAAGCTTCAAGATGGGGCAGAAAGAGTATATCAAGGGGCCAATACCATGAATCAACAGCTAGCAGAAGGGATGAAAGACATTAGTGGCAAAATGGATACTTCCGAGTTGACACAATTGGCCGATGCACTTGTTAAATTGGATGTGGCAACAGGTCAATTAAAGGATGGGTCTAGCAAGTTGAGGGAAGGAACCGAACAAAGTGAACAAGGCGTAGATACCCTAGCAGCTGCTATTGAAGAATTGGATTCCAACTCTTCCAAATTAAATGAAGGGGCAAGCGACTTATCACGAGGCCTAAATGAATTTAGCGAAAAATCCATTATGTTTAATGAGTTTCCTAAGCTAAAAACGCAAGGGATTACCCCTATGCGGAATGGAATTAAAGAACTAAACTCTGGAATTACAAGCTTGGGAGAAGGAACTATTAAATTAAAAAATGGGGAAGAAATCCTAACTCGGTCCATGCATACATTCTCAGAAAAGCTTGAAGAGTTTAAGCAAAGGGGAATTGATGAGCTAGATAAGAAGACAAAAGACTTACCAGAAGCAAAAGAAATTATATATACCATGTCCAATCTTGCCAAAGAAGATACTTCTTTTACAGGAACTAGCGAAGGCTTTAAGACCAAGTATCGTATTATTGAAAAAATAAAATAAGCCTGAGAATAGTTTATAGAAAATTCTTGCATTAAAAAAACCAGCGGTTAACCGCTGGTTTTTTGCTAGTAGGAAATCTTTATTGGTCCACATAGGAATCAAAATAGCCTTGAATCCAAACCACAGGGGTTCCCTTATCACCACTACCACTGGTTAAATCGCTTAGGGATCCGAGAAGGTCTGTTAGATTTCTAGGAGTGGTTCCTAGGGTCTCATCGGCACGGACAAGAGATTCTGGCTTTGTTTTAATTTTTTCGGCTAAAAAAGCGTATTTTTCGTCGTCTGAAAGGCCTTCCAACTGGTTGTCGGCAACGTACTTCATTTTAATTTCGTTGGGAGTACCTAAAAGACCTTGAGTATAGCCAGGAGAAACAACAGGATCAGCTAATTCCCAAATTTGCCCCACAGGATCCTTAAAGGCGCCATCTCCATAAACTAAAACTTCAATATTCTTTTTGGTCTTTTCATAAAGACGCTTTTGCAGGGTTTCTGCAAATTCTTGGGCATCTCGTGGAAATAATTTTACAGTATGGTCGTTACTTAAGTTGGATCCTAAAAGACCATAGTCTTTATTAAATCCACCCGTTTCGCGAGGACTAGTCATAATATCATCCAGGCCATAAACGACTTTAGCACCAGCTTCTGTTAACATATCTTTAATCCGGCGGCGAGTGTGGATACTAGCAACTAAGACTTCATCGCAATAATTTAAAATAGCTCTGGGGTCATTGGCAAAGTGGATTTCCACTTCCGTATCGCCACAAATTTGATGGTAAAGATCTACATAGTCGATGCCAGTAAAGGTATGTTCCAACTTGCCAAAGAATTTCCGAAATTCATCTTCCTCTAAAACATCTGTATAGGGGTTGACGCTACTTTCATAAAGGGCTTCTGGTAAAATTAAGTGGTTTCCAACTTCATCAGCAGGATAGCTTAATAAAATATGAAGTTTTTTCTTTGCTTGTGCAATGCCTTTTAATAAGATGGAAAAACGGTTCCGACTTAAAATCGGGAAAACAAGACCGATTTCTCCACTATATTTTTCATTAATATCAGCAGTAATTTCTTCTGTTGTA